>CAZUYI010000172.1:0-6166 GCA_964624095.1 uncultured Verrucomicrobiota bacterium
CGCATTCCATCAGGAATTGGCGCGCGGCAAGCTGGACGCCGTCTGGAACTTCGCGGACATTGCCAATGCCCTGATGGCCCTTCCCAACCTGGTCGCGCTGCTCCTGCTCAGCGGCGTGGTCGTCCGGGAGACCCGGACCTACTTGTGGGAAGGCTCGTTGGACCAGGATGCCGCGCCGCCCGCGTTACAACCCGGCGAGAGGAAATCCCCATGACGTGCTCATTGAAACCCGGCGTCACCGTGTTGGTCGAGAACACCCCGGCCCAGGAGGCGGTGTGCTTCGCCCGCGACGAACTGGCCCGCTACCTTGGATTGATCCTGGGGACGGCGGCGCCGGATCCGGCATCAGGCCGAGTGGCGCTGTCCGTGACGCCCGGCGCCGGGCTGACCGACGAGGGCTATGAGATCGAGGCCGGTCCCGGCCGGGTGTCCATCCGGGGCGGCGGTCCGGCCGGGCTGGTCTACGGCGTGTACGAGTGCCTGCGCCGGCATGGCGGCTGCCAGTTCAGCGGGTTGGGGCCGGACGGCGAGCACGTGTCCCGCCGCGCGTCGCTCGACATTCCCGCGGGCGTGTGGCGCCGGGAGCCGCGGCTGTGGTACCGCGGCCTGCAGTTCAGCGGCCGCGGCGACGAGCGCCTGAACCGCTACCGGCTGGACTGGATGGCCAAGAACGGCCTGAATTACGTCATGGTGCATCCGTTGTCCGACGGAGACGGCGGCCAGGTGTCGTACGTGGACCCGGCCACGGGCGAACTGCGCGTCGAGCCCGCGACCGGGAGTTACGGCATGGACTATGTCCGCCGGTTCTACCTGCCCGAGCTTCGCAAGCGCGGCTTGAAGCTCGACATGAACCACCACAACCTCTTTTACTGGCTCCCGCCGGAGACGTATTTCAGGGAGCACCCGGACTGGTACGCCCTCCGGAAAGGCATCCGCAGCGTCGAGCGCGCGCAGCTGAGCCTCTGCACGAGCAACCGCGCCATGGCGGAAACCTTGATCGCCAACATCAAGGCGTGGCTGCGGAACTACCCGGAGGGAAAAATCGTCGGGCTCGTCTCCGAGGACGGCAGGGGCATGTGCGAATGCGAGGCGTGCCGGCGTCTGGACCTCGACCCCGCGGATGCCACCCGCCCGTACCGCGGGCACCGGAGTCCGGACGGCATGAACCCGAGCAAGAGCCGGCGCTACGCTCTGCTGCTGAACGAAGTGGCCCGCGCCCTGCGGGACGAATTTCCCGGCGTGCTCCTGGGCGCCGGGGCGTATGTGGACCTGCAGTGGCCGGCTCAGGACATCGGCTACGAGCGCACCATCCTGCCCTGGGTAGCCATGTACTGGCGCTGCGCGGCGCACCCGCTGGCGCGCGGCGGCTGCGCCATGAACGACTTTTTCTTCCGCCTGCTCGAGTCCTGGAAACAGGTCCACGACGGGCCGCTCATCCTCTACGAGTATTACATGGGCATGAACGCCCAGAAAGGCATGCCGTACCCGATGGCCGGGCTCATCGCCCGCGAGTGGCCGGGCCTGCGGCGTCTTGGGATCGGCGGCGCCACGATCCAGTGCCTGGCCGACGATTTCAACACGCACGCGCTGAATTACCTGGCGTTTGCCCGCTGCGGCTGGGAGGAACACGTGGACACCGAGCGCCTGCTCGACGATTACCTCCTCGGCCAGTTCGGCGCGGCGGCCCCGGCTCTCAAGCCGATCTACCGGCATTTCCTGGAAAAAACGGCCCGGATCGAAGCCGGGTCCGAAGCGGACAACGTGTTCCTGAAGGCGATCCCACCCGCTGTCGGACACCTGCTCCCGAACGGCCGCAGCGTGGCCTATTTTCTCGATGCCGAGGGCGACGCGATCCTGCGTCGGTGCCTTGCGGACGCCGCCGCGCTGGCCGCGGGCGGAAGGGAGGCCCGACAGCTCGACGCCTTCCGCGCGGCAGCCGGCTACTGGCGGACGGGTGCCGCCATTACGCGGATGGGGGAGGTCTCCAGCCCGGCCGGCGTCCCGCCGGCGTCCCCGCCGATGTCGCCCGCGGCGCTGGAGGCCGAACTCGGCCGCCTGCGCGCGCGGCCGCCTGACGGCTGGCTGCGCGGCATGGAGCAGTGGCAGGCCCTGTTGAAAAAGATGCCGGCGCCGTCCCGTTGACCGGCGCGGCGGCAGGGCAGCCGGCTCAGCGGCTGCGCCAGGACCAGCCGCTTCCGCCCCAGTGTCCCGCGTCCAGGATCACGGCCGCGATGAACAACGCCAGCCAGCCATCCGCCAGTGTGTGCGCGTTGTACCGCATTGCCGCCATGTAGGCCAGGGTCGTGTACGGCATGAACAGAAACCCGAGAATCGGCCAGAGCCGGGTCTCAAAGGCGCGAGCGAAGGCATCCGTCAGCAGGACGATGAAGACCATCAGCACCCGCGGCAGCGCCAGCGCGATCAGGGCCAGTATGCATCCCATGGGAGCCTCCTCGGGGTGACGGCCAGCCCATCGCTCCGGACTCCGGCTGCGGGACCGCCGACTGAACCGCCATATCCTGAAGTCCATGGTAGCCTGTCTTCACGGGACTGCAAGATCTGAATGGCCTGACTCGCCAGCCCGGTACGCGTGACCGTTCCCGGTTTTCGTATCCTGAAAATCTCCCAGCCAAGAGGATGCCGCGCGCGCGCCAGCGCTGCATTTCCAGTCTTCATGCCCTGCAGGCTCGCCGTGCTGGCTGGTCCTGTGTCAAACTGCTGGCCAATGGATTGCTATGGAACTAAAAGAGGCTGAACACGGGACGCCGGCGACGCGTCCGTGACGCGCGGGGCGGGGTACGAGGGCTACGCGCTCGCGACTGGAGGCGCCGCGAGCTCCGCGTTGCAGTTCCCGTTACGCACGGGTAGACTGGGACCACAGCGAGCGCCGGCTCAGGACAGATGCCTGGCCACTATGAACGCTTCACTCCAGCGGCTGCGCATCCGCGTGTCGGGCCGGGTGCAGGGCGTGGGATTCCGGCCGACGGTCTATCGGCTGGCGGCGGGATTGGGAGTATCGGGATTCGTCCGTAACACGCCGGGTGGGGTTCTCATTGAGGCGCAGGGCGTGCCGGCGGCGCTGGCCCGGTTGCGGGCGCGCCTGCGCGACCGGCCGCCCCGCCATGCCTGCATCGAGCGTGTGAGCGTTGAGGCCGCCCCGCTCGTGCCGGACGAAACGGGCTTTGCGGTCATAACCAGCGCGCGCTCGGGCGATCCTGGGTGCGGCCTGCCGCCCGACCTGGCCCTGTGTCCGGAATGCCGCGCCGAGTTGAACGACCCGTCCGACCGGCGGTACGGGCATCTGTTCATCAACTGCACGAATTGCGGCCCGCGGTTCACGATCCTCCGCGGCCTGCCCTACGATCGCGCGCGTACGGCCATGGCGCGGTTTGCGTTGTGCGCGGAGTGCCGGCGCGAGTTCGAGGATCCGGATGACCGCCGGTTCGAGGCGCAGCCCATCGCCTGCACGGCCTGCGGGCCGCGGGTCTGGCTGGCTGGGCCGGGCCCGGCCGTGGAACGCCCGCCTGTCAGGCGCGGGGAGGGTCCGCCGTCGGCCCGGCGGCGCCGAGCGGAGCAGGAAGCGGTCCTGGCGGAAGCGGTGCGGCAATTGAATGCGGGCCGGATTCTGGCCGTCAAGGGGCTGGGCGGCTATCATCTCGCCTGTGCCGCGGCCGACGACGCGGCCGTGGCCCGGCTCCGCGCGCGCAAGCGGCGCCCGCACAAGCCGCTGGCCGTCATGACGGCCGACCTCGCCGAGGCTCGGCGCTGCGCGCGGATCAGCCCGGCCGAGGCAGCGGCCTTGTCGAGTCCGGCGGCGCCGATCGTGATTCTCCGGCGTCGGTCCGGCGCGCCGCTTTCCAGCCTGATCGCCCCGGATACCGGCGAGGTGGGCCTGTTCCTGGCCTACACGCCGCTCCATGCGCGGCTGGCGGCGGCTGCCGGGCCGCTGGTGATGACCAGCGGGAACCGGGCGGACGAACCCATGGCCCGGGATGAAACAGAACTGGCCGGGATACTCGGTCCGGTGGCGGACGCGGCCCTGGCGCACGACCGGCCCATTGTCTGGCGCTGCGACGACTCGGTGCTCCGAATCGTGGCGCGCCAGCCGCTGCCGCTCCGCCGCTCGCGCGGGTATGTACCGGACGGGATTCGGCTTCCGTTCGGCGGCCCGCCCGTCCTGGCGTGCGGGGGCCAGCTCAAGAACACGCTGTGCGTGACGCGCGGCGCGCAGGCCGTCCTGTCGCCGCACATTGGAGACCTGGACGAGCCCCGGGCGCGGCGCGCCTTCGAGGAAGCGGCCGCGGATCTCGGCCGGCTCCTGTGCGTCGCACCCGCGGCGCTGGCGCATGATCTCCATCCCGAGTATGCCTCGACGCGTTATGCCCGGCGGCGCGGCCTGCCGGCCGTGGCCGTGCAGCACCACCACGCCCACATTGCCGCCTGCATGGCCGAACACGGGCTCGATGGGCAGGTGCTCGGCGTGGCCCTGGATGGGACGGGCGCCGGGCCGGATGGCGTTGTCTGGGGCGGCGAATTCCTCGTGGCGGGCTACGGCGCGTACGAGCGCGCCGGCCATTTCAAGGCGTACCGCATGCCGGGCGGCGAAGCCGCGATTCGCGAGCCGGCCCGCATGGCGTTCAGCGTGATCCATGCCGAATGGCCGGGACCCGACGGCGCGGCCCTCGCCGCCGAGTTGCTGCCCGGCCTTCCGGCGGCTGCGCGGCGGGTATTGGCCGGCCTGCTCGAGGAGCCGTTCAATGCGCCCTGGACGACCAGCGCGGGCCGGCTGTTTGACGCCGCGGCGGCCCTGGTGCTTGGCTTTCGGGGGCCGGTTTCCTACGAGGCCCGGGCGGCCATCCGCCTGGAGGCTCTAGCGTCCCCGCGCGCCGCGCCCGCCTGGCCGGTCTCCTTCGAGCCGGGGCCGGACGGCTTCCAGGTCTGCTTCGGGCCGGCCTTCCGGGCGCTGGCTGGCGGGCTGCGCGCGGGCTCGGACCGCGCCATCCTCGCGCGCCAGTTCCATGAGACCGTGGCGGCGGCCGTGGCCGGAGCCTGCCTGCGCATGCGCAGCGGTACGGGGCTTGATCGCGTGGCGCTCTCGGGCGGCGTGTTCCAGAATGCGCTGCTTGCCCGGCTCGTGACAAAGCAGTTGATCCGGCTCGGATTCAAGGTGTATAGTCACCGCCGTGTGCCGCCCAATGACGGCGGCCTCGCGCTCGGGCAAGCCGCGGTGGCGCTCCGCCGCCTGGCGGAGGGCCGGAAGCCCGCGTGCAGCGGGTGACGGCAGCCGCGGCCTCGGGGTAAGCCATGTGCCTCGCCGTTCCAGCGCGAATCGTCGCCCTGTCCGGCCCGCGCGCGGTCGTGGACGTTGACGGCGTGCGCCGGGAGGCGATCGTCGCGTTGATCGGGCGTCCGCGCGTCGGGGAGGTCGTGCTGCTGCACGCCGGGTTTGCCATTCGCAAGTGGTCCGCCGCCGACCTGGCCGAATACCGGGCCATTGTGCGCGGGCAGTCCGCCGGCGCGGGGCGCCGGCGCGGGAGAGGTGCTGCCAAAACCGGGCGCCGTCGGGCTGACCGCCGCCCGCGGGAGTAACGCCATGCAATGGACCCATCCGTTTGACCGGCCGGGCGTGTGGCTCAAGGGCAACCTCCACACGCATACCCGCGAGTCGGACGGCCGGCTCAGCGTGCGGCAGGTGTGGGCGGCCTACCGGCGGCGCGGCTATGATTTCGTGTGCCTCACCGACCACTGGCGGCGGACAGTCGCTCCGCCCGGCCTGGCCGGGCGGCCGCTCCTGATCCCGGGCCAGGAATTGAATGTGGCGATTGACGGCGACACGTACCACCTGGTCTGCCTCGGATCGCCCCGCGCGTGGCCGCGCCGGGCCTATCGGTCGCTGGCCGGCCTGGCGCGGGCGGCCCGGACGCGGAAGGGCCTGCTGTTTCTGGCGCATCCTTATTGGTCGGGCGCACGGAGCGAGCGGCTTTTGGCGGCCCGGGCGTGCCTCGGCCTCGAAGTGTATAATCACGCGTGCGAACTCGAAATCGCCAAGGGCAGCGGCCGCGTCTACTGGGACGATTTGCTGGACGCCGGGCTGCGCCTGGCCGGCCTGGCCGTGGATGACGCCCACGCGCGCGATCACGTGGGCGGCGGCTGGATCATGGTCAAG
>CAZUYI010000173.1:0-3125 GCA_964624095.1 uncultured Verrucomicrobiota bacterium
CGACCAGATTGCCGCCCGGCGCCGGCAGGTCCGGCTGGTGCTGATCGCCGGTCCGTCGGCGGCCGGCAAGACGACCTTCGCCAAGCGTCTCATGATCCAACTGGCGGTGAACGGGCTGAAGCCCGTCATGATCTCGATTGACGATTATTACCGGGACGACGCCGACACGCTCCGCGACGCCGGGGGGCGCCCGGATTACGAGCACCTGGACGCCGTGGACGTCGAGCTGTTGAACCGGCACCTGGTCGCGCTCTTTGCCGGCAAATCCGTCCGGCTGCCGCGCTTTGATTTCGACCGTAAACGGCGGATCCAGGAGGGCCGGGCGCTGCGCCTGGAGGCCGACCAGATCCTGGTGGTGGAGGGCATTCACGGCTTGAATCCGCGCTTCACGGCACGCGTGCCGGCCCGGCGCAAGTTCCTGATTTACATCAGCGCCCTGACCCAGCTGGCGCTCGACGCCCAGAACCGCATTTCCACCACCGACAACCGCCTCATGCGCCGCCTGGTCCGCGATTACGCCTTTCGTGGCAATTCGGCGCTGACCACCTTGCGCATGTGGCCGTCGGTGCGGCGCGGAGAAAAGCGCTGGATTTTCCCCTTCCAGGCCCGGGCCGACGCCACGTTCAACTCCGCGCTGGACTACGAGCTGGCCGTGCTCAAGCCGCTGGTCGAGCCGTTGCTGATGCACATCAAGCCGTCGGACCCCGAATATGCCGAGGCTCGACGGCTGCAGGAATTTCTGATACATTTCCTGGCCATACCCAAAGATCATGTGCCGCCCACGTCCATCCTGAGGGAATACATAGGGGCCAGCAGTTTCACGTACTGACCGGAGCGGGAGGCCGGCAGCCCGTCAGCCGGAGCGGACCTCGACAGGAGATACCATGCACACCTTTACCCTGGACTTGAACTCGTGCCCGCTCGAGCTGCGGCGCGGCCTGAGCGAAATCGTGGCCGATTATGCCGGTCGGTTCGGCGCCTCGGGCCGCGCCCAGGCGCTCCGGTTTGTCGCCGATCCCGAGCGCGAAGGGGGCGGGCTGGAGGTCGAAAAGACCGCGCAGGGCATTACCGTCCGCTATGCGCGCAAGACCGACGCCTTCCGCGCCCTGGGCCGGCTGCTGGGCGAACAGGGCGCCGCCGTCAAGCGCGCCGACTTCGAGGAGACGCCGCGCTTCGACGTGCTGGGGGTCATGGTGGACTGCTCGCGGAACGGCGTGCTGCGCCCGGATGCCGCCAAGGCCCTGATGCGCCGCTGGGCGCTCATGGGACTGAACCTGTGCATGCTCTACACGGAGGACACCTACGAGGTGCCCGAGGAACCGTTCTTCGGCTACCTGCGCGGCCGATACACCTGGGACGAGCTCAAGGACCTCGACGGCTACGCCGATGCGCTGGGCATCGAAATGGTCCCCTGCATCCAGACCCTCGGCCACCTCGAGCAGGTCCTGCAATGGCCGGCCTACAGCGGCTCCCGCGACACGCCCTCCGTGCTGCTGGCGAACGACGACAAGACCTACGCCCTGCTCGAAAAGATGATCACGGCCGCCCTGGCCCCGTTCCGGAGCCGGCGCATCCACGTGGGCATGGACGAGGCCCACGGGATCGGGTCCGGCCGCTTCCGCGCGCTGTTTGGGGCCCAGAGCCCGTTCGAGATCATCAACCGACACCTCAAGCGCGTGCGCGGGCTCTGCAAGAAGCTGGGCGCCCGGCCCATGATCTGGAGCGACATGTATTTCCGGCTCGGCTCCAAGACGGGCGCCTATTACGACCTGACCAGCAAGATCCCCCGCAAGGTGGCTGCCGGCATCTCGCCGGACGTGGACCTGGTCTACTGGGATTATTACCACGCGGATACCGCGTTTTATGAAGCCTTCATTGACCGCCACCGCGCCCTCGGGGCGGAGCCGGTGATGGCCGGCGGCGTCTGGACCTGGAACCGGTTCTGGGCGCACCTGCCGTTTTCCTTTGCCACGACCGACGCCTGCATGCGCGCCTGCAAACGCAAGCAACTGCGCCAGGCGTTCGTCACCCTCTGGGGCGATGACGGCATGGAATGCGACGTGTTTTCGGCGCTGCCCGGCATCCAGTTTTTCGCCGAGCACGGCTATGCCGACCGCGTGGACGACGCCCAGCTCCGCGCCTCGTTCCGGGGCATCTGCGGCGACGAGTTCGATGCCTGGGTGCGCGCCGCCGATCTCGATCGCATTCCGGAAATGGGCGATCCCAAGGAAAGCCACGGGAACCCTTCCAAGTGGCTGCTGTGGCAGGATCCCCTGCTCGGGCTGTGCGATCCGCTGATCAAGAACCCGCCCGCCCTGGCGGCCCATTACACCAAGCTGGCCGACGACCTCATCCGCCTGGCGCGCCGGTCTCCCGACCGGCGCCTGCAGTTGCCCGCGCTGCTGGCGCGCGCCGTGTCGCTCAAGTGCAATTTGCGCCGCGAGCTGGCCGTCGCCTACCGGGCGGACAACCGGACGCGGCTGCGCCAGCTGGCCAGCGAGGCCCTGGCCGTGCGGCAGGCGGTGGGCAAACTGCGCGACGAGCATTGTGCGCGCTGGCTTGCCCTCTACAAGCCGTTCGGCCTGGAAGTGCTCGAGCGCCGCTACGGTGGGCTGATGGCACGACTGGACGGGCTCGTCGGGCGGATCGAAGCCTACCTCAAGGGATCGCTGCGCGATATTCCCGAGTTGACGGCCAAGCTGGAGCCCCTGGTCCCCCTGCCGCCCGGCGACTGCGTCTTTAACCATGCTCGCGTCGTCACCCCCAGTTGCATCAAGTGAGCGTGAAGCGGCAGGTGCTGATCTTCGATCTCGACGGCACGCTGATTGATTCCCGGCGCGACTTGGCCACGGGTGTGAATCTCATGCGCCGCCAGTACGGGCTGCGGCCGCTTCCACTCGAGACGGTTACCGCCTTCATCGGCGACGGGGTCCGGACGCTCGTGGAGCGTGCCCTGCGCGATGCCCCGCGCCCGATTGACCTCGATGAAGCTGTACGGCTGGATATCGCGTTCTACCGAGAGCATCTGCACGATGAAACCGTGCTCTATCCCGGCGTCCGCGGGGGGCTTGACCGCCTGGCCGGCGCCGGCCATGGGCTGGCCCTGCTCACCAACAAGCCGGAAG
>CAZUYI010000173.1:3139-6137 GCA_964624095.1 uncultured Verrucomicrobiota bacterium
CTCCTGCGCCATTTTGGGCTCGAGCGCCTGTTCTGCCGCGTGATCGGCGGGGACAGCGGGCTCCCCCTGAAACCCCATCCGGAGGCGGTGCACGCCATCCGCCGCGAGGCGGGCGGCGAACCGGCGGACACCTGGATGATCGGCGACAACCACACCGATCTGGCCGTCGCGCGCCGCGCCGGCGTCCACAGCCTGTTTGCCGCCTACGGGATCGGCGCTCCCGGGTCCGAGAAGCCCGAGCGAACCGCCGCGAGCTTCGACGAGATTGCCGACCTCTTCACCGCGGGCGGCTCGGACGGCGCGCCATGACCGCCCCCGCGGCCCGCGTGAGCGCCCGGCGTCGGGGCGGCCGCCCGCCGTTCTCTGGAGATGACGCCTCATGACGACCACGGCGTCCCCGATCCGTGTCATCAGCCTGCTGTCCGGGGGGCTCGACAGCCAGTTGGCCGTCAAACTCCTGCAACGCCAGGGCCTCGAGGTCCACGGGCTGGCCTTCCGCAGCCTCTTCTTCGGGGCCCGCGCCGCCGAGCAGGCGGCCCGGACCCTGGGCATCGAGATCACGATCGAAGAGTTCACGCCCACGCTGCTGCGGATCATCGAGCACCCGCGCCATGGGTTCGGCGCCGGGCTGAATCCGTGCATTGATTGCCATACCGCCATGGTGCGCCGCGCCGGCGAGCTTCAGCGGGCGCGCGGATTCCATTTCGTCAGCACCGGCGAAGTCTTGAACCAGCGTCCCATGTCCCAGCACCGCCAGGCCCTCGGACAGGTGGCCGCCGAATCGGGTGTCGGAGCCTTCCTCCTCCGGCCCCTGAGCGCCAAGTTGCTTCCGGAAACCGAGCCGGAAAAGCAGGGCTGGGTTGACCGCAGCCGGCTGCTCGATCTGCAGGGGCGCACGCGCCGGCCGCAGGAGGCCCTGGCCCGCGAGCTCGGCATCACCGACTACCCTCAGCCGGCCGGGGGCTGCCTCCTCACCGATCCCCGCTATGGCCGGCGGCTCCGGGACCTGAAGGACCACGAGGGACTCGGGAACCTGCGGCTGATCCGGCTCCTGCGCCTTGGCCGCCATTTCCGGATCGGCGGCCACCGCCTGATTGTCGGCCGCAACCGGGCTGAAAACGAGGCTCTTGCGTCTGGGGCCGGGCCGGAGGATTGGGTGCTGCAGGCGCGCGATGCGCAGGGGCCGCTCGCGCTCTTCCCCTCCGCGGTGACGGAAGACGACCTGCGCCGGGCGGCCGCCGTGTGCGCGCGCTACGCCGATCACGTACCCGGTTCGAGCCTGGCGATGCGGGCCTCGAAGGGGTGCGAGGTGCGGACCTTCGAGATCATTCCCGCCGCGCCGGAGGTACTGGAGGCCATGAGGCGATGAAGCCCCGGCCGGGGGTCGGGCCTGCGGCCGAGGGTCAGGCGGGTCCTGTTACCAGGTTGCGCTGGACGCCGAGTCCCTCGACCGAGTACTCCATGCGGTCGCCGGGCTTAAGGTAGACGGGGGGCTGGCGGGCGGACCCCACGCCGGCCGGCGTGCCGGTGGCGAGAATATCGCCCGGCCGCAGCGTGATCGTCGCGCTGAGGAAGGCGATCAGATACGGGATCTTGAAAATCATGTCGGCGGTGGTCCCGTCCTGCAGACCCTGTCCGTTCAGGCGCGCCTGGAGCCGGAGTGCGTGCGGGTCGGGCACCTCGTCGCGGGTGACCAGGAACGGGCCGAGCGGGCAGAACGTGTCCGGGCTCTTGCCCAGGAACCACTGGCTGACCTGCCGCTGGGCGGTCCGATCCGTCACGTCGTTCAACACCGCATAGCCGGCCACGTATTCCAGCGCCTGCGATTCGGACACCCGTCGCGCCGCGCGGCCGATGACCACGGCCAGTTCGACCTCGCCGTCCACGCAGTGGGCTCCGTCCGGAAGCACCACCGGGTCGAACGGTCCTTTCAGGGAGGCGGCCGCCTTCGAAAACACGATCGGGCTCGACGGCACCTGGCTGTCGAATTCGCGCGCGTGGTCGGCATAGTTCTTGCCGAGAGCCATGATCGTGCCCGGGGCGGCGATGGGCGGGCCCAGGCGCATGCCGGCGGCGGGAACCCGCTTGAGAGACGGTTCCCGAAGCAGCGCGGCCACCCGCGCCAGCCCATGATGGGCAAAAAAATGGGCGTTGTAATCTTCGATGTCGTAGGCCATGGCCCGGACATCCAGGATGAACGGGGCGTCACCAGTCGCCTCCGGCTCCAGCCATACGCCCGGCCGTTCCTCGCCCTGCGCGCCGAACCGCACCAGTTTCATGAGTTGCTCCCTGTAACCGATCTGTCTGCCGCCCGCGGGCGCCCATCGTGTCTGTCCGGGGGAACGCTGTCAATCCCGATTTCGGTCCTAATTTCGTTTTGAATCCCCGGCGGCGCGAGGGAGGCGAGCCTGGTGTTGGTGTGACGCAGCCGCGCCGGCTCCAGCCGGCTACGCCGGCGCGTTCCGCGCGACGCCAGCCGGGCGCGTTTCGGAGCTTGACTTTTTGGGGCCGGCCCGGCACCGTGTTGAGCCAGTTTTTGAGGAGCCGGTACCGCCGGGCGGCCGGTCATTGTGGGAAAGGACACGTCATGACGATCAACCTGTGGGAGTATTACTGTCGTCGCGCGGCGGCGATCACGGACGGCGCCCTGGCGTCGGTAACCACGCTCGATGCCTGGACCCGCGAGCGGGCCCGGCTCGTCGGCGAATTCTGGGCCTCGATGGGGCTGGAGCCCCGTCCGGAGAAATGCGACCTGGCGCTGCGCACGGTGGGCGAGCGGACGCGGCCTGGTGTTCGGGTGCGCACCGTGTGTTACCAGATCCTTCCGGACTGCTGGGCCAGCGCGGCGCTCTTCTTTCCCGACCCGCTGCCGGCGGGGCGGCTGCCGGCGGTGCTGGTGGTGAGCGGGCACAATACGATCGGGCTGACGGGGGGGCAGACACTGGCGCTGCAGTGGGCGCGGCGCGGGTATGTCTCGATGGTCTTTGACACGATCATG
>CAZUYI010000174.1:0-6135 GCA_964624095.1 uncultured Verrucomicrobiota bacterium
AAACGTAGTGCACCGTCGGCCGGTAGCGGAGCGCGCCAACCCGGTCCCGCACGGTCAACCGGTGCGAGAGCGTGAATGATTCGCCGTGCGTCACCGCCATGCCGACGAACTCCTGGCGCGGCGCCCAGGAGCGCACCCAGGTGTTCAGGCCCATGCGCGGCAGGATGATCTGGTTGCCCGGCCCGTCGGCCGGCACGATCGCGTGCGCGGGCAGGCGCCGCTCGTGGGTGCCCCAGCCGATTTCCACCGGCGCCACGGCTTCTTCGATCATGCCGACCACGCTCCAGGTGCCGACAAACTCGTCGTGCGCCTTCGGCCGCGTGGCGCGCTGGAGATCGCGTTCGCTGCAGTGGATCGTCTTGACGCCCAGGCATTCGGCCAGGTGGGCGAACTGGCCGGTGCCGGCGAAGCGTTCGATCCGGCGCGCGCGGGTGCCCCGCGCGTGCCCGTCGCGCAGCGTGGCGGCCGCGATGTCCAACAGCCCGCGCTTCACGAAATGGGAGATTAACCCGGGATTCGCGCCATGATCGAGCACGGCGGTGGCGGCGCCGGTCCAGGCGGATTGCCGGGCGAGCAGAGCCGTGTAGTGGCGGTAGAGCGACGCGTCCGCCGCCGGGCCGCCGCGCCGCGATCCGGAGGTCCAGGTCTCGATGGCCGCATTAATGTAATGCGCCCGGTTCCGGCGGGCCCACTCGACGATGTCGGCGCTGCCCACGTTTCCGACGAGGTCCACGATCAGGTCGCGCGCCGCCACGTGCCGGGAAAGGGTCGCGGCAAGGCCGCTGGGCGTAATGCGCTCGCGGCGGAACTGGACGCCGCGCCGAACCCATGGCGCCAGGTCCCGCCGGCGATCGTGCCGGTCGAGCACGGTGACCCGGCGGGGCGCGACCCGCAGGTGCTCGAACAGGAGCGGCAGGAAACACCGGCCCACGGCGCCGAATCCCAACAGCAGCACCCGGTGGTCAAAACGAATCGGCATGGCGAAACTCCTCGGCGTGGCATGAGCCCGGGGCGCTCAGACCCGCGCGGCCCGGAGAGCGAGCGGGGCGCGCCGGCTCGCGCCGGGTCGCGCCGGAGCGCGGCCGCGCGGGCCGCACGGCGACAAGTCGGAACCGGATGGGGCGCTGGGACGGGCCCCAGTTCAGGGGGATGCCCGCCCGGTACCCGAACACGGCCATCCCGAGCGGCGCCGCAACGGATACGCGCGACACGCCGTTGGACGCGGCCGGCAGGGTCAGCCGGAAGCTCGTCCGCTTCCCCGTTTCCAGGTGGAGGCCTTCGACGGTTGCGTCCAGGGACACGGCGTCCGGGGGCAGCACGTCGTCCGCGCACACCCGGGCGCCGGCCAGTTCGGCGATCAGGGTCCAGGCGTACTCGGCCGTCAGCCCGCTGCCGGCCGCCAGGTTGCCCGCAATCTCGCGCACGATCCGAAGATCCGATTCGCAGACCCACAGCGTGGAGGCATCACGGGGGGCGTCGTTTTTTTTGCGGAGCTCGTTCATGGCATGCCTTTCAGCGCGTGGTGTTGTTCCGAACCCTGGTCCGCGGACCGGGCATCCCCGCGATGTCCTCACCGCCCGGGTTCGGGTGCGGCTCGAGGATCTCCAGCGCGGCCTGCGGCGTCGGGCACTCGAGCAGCGCGGCGCGTAGCTCGGGGCGAATCATGCGGCGCGCAATGCGCCCCAGGGTTTCCAGGTATTCGTCATAAAACCCCTCCGGGGTGATGAACAGGAAAATGAAATGCGTCGGTTTGCTTCCGGCCCCGCCGAAGGAGACGCCCTCGGGGCAGATGGCCATGGCGCCCAGCATCCCCAGCAGACCGGGTTTGACGATGTGCGGGAAGGCGGTGTCGCAATCGGCCGTAGTCGGCAGCCGGCGTTCGCGCTCCATCGCCTGGCTCAGCAGGTCGGCCCGGCTCGACGCGGGGACCTGGTGGTGTTGGACCAAAACGTCCAGCAGGCGCCCGATCGCGTCCCGCGCGTCCCGCGGACGCAGCCCGACCTGGATCAAGGGGCCCCAGAAGAGGCGCCGCAGGTCCACGCGCGCCGGACGCCGTGACAGCAGCAGCATCAAGGGCGCATCCGTGCGCCGGGCAATCCGCTCGGGAATCGAGCCCTGGAAATACGTCGTGTGGCGCAGCGGATGGGGCGCGCCCAGTACCAGCAGGTCGCCCGGCCGGATCAGGCGCACCAGCCCGTCGGCCGGATCCTCCGAGGCACAGATCGCCACGGCGGGCGTCAGGCCGAGCAGGCTTGGGCCCACCGCCTCCGACCCCGCCGGGGAGGCCGGCGACCCGCCGGCGCGGCTCGTGTCCATCCGCACCGCGCGAACCGGCACGCCGTAGGACTGGGCGGCGGCCCGGGCCACCCACAGGAGCTGCAAGGTGTGCGGGCCCTCGGCCGTCGCGACCAGGACGCGGCGGATCCCGGTCAGGCGGGTCTGCCGGATGATCACGGCCGGCGCGTTAAGCGCCCGCGCGCTGGCCAGCACGCGCGGCAACTCGTCCAGACCGCCGGCGGGCCAGTCCAACAGCAGGAGATCGAGCGGCCGGCCGCCCAGCGCCGCGTCGAGCTCGGCCGTCCAGGCCAACGGCTGTTCCGGCGCGCCACGAACCGGCTCCGGCCGGACCCGGATGGACCGAAGCCCTGTCCGCCGGAACGCGGTCAGCGCATCTGCATAGTGGCGCATCACCGGGTCGCGCGGGGAGGCCGAGACCATGGCCACCAGCATGCCATGGCGTCGGTTCAGAATCCGCAGCACACGCTCCAGCTTCAGACGGGTGGCGTCCCGTGACGTCAACGTGATGGATCGTGCGCCCATGGCCGATGCTCCTTCCGCCTGGGTGATTTGCCCCGCCGCGGCCGGCAGGGCGTGACACGGAGCGTCAAACAGGCGGTGCGGCGACCATGCCGCCGGATGCCAGGCGGTGCTGCCCCCCCAGTGTCTCAGGGTCTGGTCTGGCTGCCGGTACATGTGGACCTCCGCCTGGCGTGTATGTCATGACGCGATGCCCTGAGAGGAAGCAGGATGCATGCCAACGCCGGAAGGCCGCGTTGGACTGCGCCGGCGCGTGGCACGCGGCGCGCGGGCGCCGGCACGCGTGGGGAAAAAACAGCCAGGCGGGTAATTATTCCCCGATGGGGTGCGGACCGGGCGGGCGGGCGAGGCGGATTTTCACGCGCAGGGTTTTGCGGTCAATGCCGAGGATGGCGGCGGCGCGGCTCTTGTTGCCGCCCGCGCTCGCAAGCACCGCGCGCACGTAGTCGGATTCCACCTCGGCCAGCGAGCGGGTGGGAGGCCGGTCGCGGAGCGCGGAAGAGCGTATCAGGGCGGGCAGGTCGGACGGTCGGATGACCGCGGAATCCGCCATGACGACCAGGCGATGGACCAGGTTCTCCAGTTCGCGGACGTTTCCTGGCCAGGGATAGGCGCACAGTTTGTCCAATACCCGGTCGTCAAAGCGCGGCGCCGGTTTCCCGGTCGCGGCGGAGAACGTGTCGGCAAAATGGCGGATCAGCAGTGGGATGTCGTCGCCGCGCGCGCGGAGCGGGGGCGCCTCGATGGGCAGGACGTGGAGGCGGTAATAGAGGTCGTCGCGGAATGCGCCGGCCCGCATCAGGGCGGCGAGATCGCGGTTGGTGGCGGCCAGGACGCGGACGTTGACCTTGACCGGCTGGCGGGATCCGATCATGAAGACTTCGCCTTCCTGCAGAACCCGCAGGAGCGCGGCCTGCATGGGCAGGGGCAGCTCGCTGACTTCGTCGAGGAACAGGCTGCCTTTGTCGGCGGCCTGGAAAAATCCGGTTCGGGATTCGGTGGCGCCCGTGAAGACGCCTTTGCGGTGCCCGAACAGTTCGCTCTCGAACAGGCCGTCGGGAATGGCGGCGCAGTTGACGGGCACCAGGGGGGCGTTCGCGCGCCGGCCGCGGTAATGAATGGCCCGCGCCACCAGTTCCTTGCCGGTGCCGCTTTCGCCGGTGATCAGCACGGTGGCCGAACTGTCGGCCGCCCGCTCGATGGCGCGGTAGAGGGCTCGCATGGGCGGGCTGTGGCCGATCAGTCCGAAGGTTTCCGGATCGAGCGCCCGCGTGGATGTCCGGCCGGCCTGGCGGCGGCGCCCCTTGTCGAAGGCCCGCCGGATGGCCCCGAGCAGTTCGTCGTCGGTGAACGGCTTGGCCAGGTACTCGTCGGCGCCGGCGCGCATGGCCTCGACGGCGCCGGGAATCGAGGCGTAGCCGGTCATGATGACGACCTCCAGGTCCGGGTACTGGTCGCGGATGTGGCGTGTCAACTCGAGGCCGCCGGCGCGGGGCATGCGCTGATCGGTGAGGACGACGCCGGGCAGCTCGATGGCGAGCGCCCGCAGGGCTTCTTCGACGCCTGGCACGGCGACCACCCGGTACCCGGCGGCGGTGAGGTTGCGCTCCACCACCTCGAGCATGGCCGGCGAGTCGTCCACGACCAGCACCAGCGGGCGCCGGGCGCTCATGGCGTGCCTCCGCGCGACGGGGGCGCGGCCTGCAAGGGCAGGCGTACGGTGACGCGCGTGCCCTTCTGGAGCGCGCTGTCAACGTGCAGGGCGCCTCCGTGCGCGGTCACGATCCCGTGCGTCACGGAAAGGCCCAACCCGGAGCCCTGGTCCACGTCCTTGGTGGTGAAAAACGGATCGAAAATCCGCGGCAGGTCCTCCGGGGCGATGCCCTGGCCGGTGTCGGCCACGGTCAGCTCGACGCCGTCGCCCACACGGCGGGTTTCGAGCCGCACGACGCCCCCGCCCGGCATGGCCTGGATGGCGTTCAGCACCAGGTTGGTGAGAACCTGGCGTAGCTGGGCCGCATCGCCTGCCACGGGGGGCAGGGGCCGTTCCAGGTCCAGCGTGAGGGTCACGGAGCCGTCCTCGCAGCGCAGTGCCCAGCGGTCAAGCCCGTCCTCGATGAGGGCGTTAAGGTCCACCGGCTCGAGCCGGGGCGCGGACTGGCGGGAAAAGGCGAGCAGGCCGCGAATGATCTCCCGGGCGTGCAGGGCGGCGCGCTCGATTTTATGGAGGTCGCCTGCCGCGCGCGCCGGCAGCCGGGGCGTCTTGGCCAGCAGTTGCGCAAAGCCCAGAATCGCGCCCAGCGGCTCGTTCAACTCGTGGGCCACCCCGGCGGCCAACTTGCCGATCGTTGCCAGCCGGTCGGCATGGCGGAGCTGCGCCTGCCTGCGCTTCGCGGTGCTCGATCGCCAGCGACACCTGTCGGGCAATTTCGTCCAGCAGCGCCTGTTCCTCCCGTAAAAAAGGCGGGCCGGAACCCCGCGCCCGGCCGGAGGCCAGGATGCGGATGGCGCCACGCTCGCGCCCATGCACGATGAGCCGCGCCGCCTGGCTGGGCCCCTCCGGATACGGGCCCGCATGCCCGTACGAGCGCCCATCCAGAGTGATCTCCGCCCGGGTGGAATTGCCGTGCTGCCAGGCGGAGGGAATGGCGTCGGCTATCCTGCCCAGCAGGTCTCCGATCGGTCGGTCAACGTCGCGGCAAATCTGGGCGACGCTGTACAGGCAGATCAGCTCCTTGAGCCGCTCGCGCAGGGCGCGCCCGGACAAGCGGGCCGGCGCCCCCGCCCGCGCGTGAGATGGGTTTGCCATGAACGAACCTTTCCGTGTCCGCTCGCGTCGCCGACGGGGTGTCCGCGCAACCCGCATTCCTATCCAAGCCGTGCCTGGGGTTCAGGTTACCCGCCTGGCGCCGGACGGTCAAGGCCGGGGCGCATTTAGGGGCTGGCGTTTGCGGACGGATGATGTAGACTGTTCCGATCCGGTAGCGAGCCGGGATCGTCCGGGGCAGGCGATGGCCCACGGGGTGAGGTGGCGTTTTGCGCGGGGCCCGCCGCTTCCACCCATTATACAGGGGGAACTGCATGAGTGGCATGGATCCGATTGCGGACGCGTTGATCAAGGGCAAGGCCAAGGAGGTCCGGGAGCGGGTCGAGGCCGCGGTGCGGGAGGGGCGTGCGCCGGGCGATATTCTAAACCAGGGCCTGCTGGCCGGCATGAGCGTGATCGGCGAGCGATTCAAAGCGAACGAGGTGTATGTCCCCGAAGTGCTGATGGCCGCCCGGGCCATGAAGGCCGGAATGGAGATTCTCAAGCCGCTG
>CAZUYI010000175.1:0-6127 GCA_964624095.1 uncultured Verrucomicrobiota bacterium
TATACCGTGAACGCCGCCCTCTGGGTGGGCGACCGCAGCGGGTACAGCACCTGCCTGCAGATCGGGGACGCCGTTCATACCGGAGTGACGCTCGTCCTGAAAGGGTCGCTCTGGGTGCGGCCGGCGGCCAAGGGGTTCCCGCGCGCCGACGGCAGTCCGTCCATCATGAATACCGTGGTAGCGGGCGACCCGCTGAACCCGGCCGTGCAGCCGCGCATTCTGTTCGACTGCGCATGGGCGGGCGAGCACGGGATCTTCGCCGGACAACCGGTCGCCCGAACGATCCAGGATGCCAGCACGCTGCGGATGTACAATACCCGTGTCGGGGCGCTGACGCCCGGCGACCCGCAGCGCCGCTGGGGCTCAATGCAGTATCGCCGCGGAAGCCCGCGCGGCGAGCAGGTCACGACGGGGTGTTACCTGCGCGAGGTTCGGCTCGAGCACTGCCGGTTTTCAGACTTCGTGGGCCCGCTCTTCTACGGGGCGGCCACGATCAGCACGGGCCGGCGCGGGCAGGGCGTATTCCCCCATCCGCAGGGCACGATCCAGGGATGCCTGTTCGAGAATGGAGACGTCGCCCTCGGAAGCCAGCATTACCTGACCGGCTGCGTCTTCCGGAATCTCAGGCAGACGCTGAGCAGCACGAGTCTGTTACGGGCTTACGACTGCACGTTCGAGGACAACGCGTACAACTGGCTGCTGAACGGGAACTCAGCCCGCGGGGTGACGATGGTGGATTGCCGCGTGGCTCCGCAGCGCGAGCCGTTTACCATGCCCAAAAATACAAAGCCACGCCCCGATCAGGGTGTCCCCGAGTATCCCACGGCGCACATGATGGCCACGCTGCGGGTCCGGGTGACGGACACGGCCGGCCAGCCGGTGCCCATGGCCTCGGTGTCGGTCACCGGCACCGGCCCGATCGAGCGCCCGGACGCCTCGACGGGGCCGGATGGCTGGACCGGCGGCGACCCGCGGACGGATGCGCTCGTGGTCGCCGTCATCCAATACACGGCGACCGATGACCCGGAGCGGCCCGACTGCGCCGAGGATTTCCGCTACGAGGTCTCGGCCTCGGCCCGGGGCAAGACCGCCGCCGCAACGGTTCGCTCCGCGGACCTGGGCAAGCCCGTCGTGCTGGCATTGAAATAACGGCGGGCGCCTGAGCAGTGGCCAGCAAAGGAGATCGGAAAATGAAGTTCCGATCGCGCGAATGGCGCGCTGTCATGGCGAAAGGGATCCTAATGGCTGCTTGTGCCCTTTGCAGGGGCGAAGAGTCGCTCTATGACCTTGCGGTGCTTGATCAGACTCCGCTGGAGGCGAAGGTGCTCTCGAGCCAGACGACCCGCGGCGTGCGTACGGAGGAAATCTCCTACGTCAGCGAAGTCTGGAATGGCACCCCAATCGTCATCACGGGCACCCTGATCGCGCCCGAAGGGGCGACCAACCTGCCTGCGATCATCGGCTGTAGCGGTCCGCCGGTCACGCAACGGGGCTACGTCAGTTTGACGGTTAACCCTGGCAAGGCCAAACTGGGCAGCTGGTATACCGTCCATCCGTCGCCGCGCCATTCCGGCTTATACCATTCCGCCGTCGCGCTGATCCGCGCCGTTTCCTACCTGCACTCCCGGCCCGAAGTGAATCCAGAGGCGATCGGCGTCACCGGGGGGTCTATCCAAGGGATGATGGCCTGCTACCTGGCAGGCGTTGACCCGCGCATCCGGGCGGCGGTAACGGAATTCGGCTGCGGGCATATTTTCGACACGTGGCGCTGGGGCGCGGATTTATCCGGCATCAGCGCCGCGGACCGGCAGGTTTTCGAGGCACGGGTGGACCCGGGCGCGTACCAGTCGCGGATTATGGCGCCCATTCTGTTTGCGGGCGGGGCCAACGATTTTGCGTTCTTCCTGCCGGTCTTTGAACGGAGTTATCTGGAAGTCCCGGCGGAGAAACGGCTCGCCGTGCTTCCGAGCGGCAATCACATGGCCCCTGCCGGCATGAATACGGGACAAGACGGTTTCTTCGCCTGGTTTGATCTGCACCTCAAAAACCAAGGCCAGCCGTTTCCCCGGATCGAGTCTGTGACACCGCGCGGCAGAGACGGCCGACTGGAAGTCGAAATCAAGGCCGGAGGTCCGGTCCCCATTGCCGAGGCGCAGGTGGCCTTCTCCCAGGAAGCTGATGGCGAATGGCGGTCCCGGCTGTGGGACACGGTGCCGGGCCGGCTGCAAGCGGACCGCTGGGTGGCGGAGATCCCCGTAGAGGACCCGGGCGTGCCGGTCGTGGTGCTGACGTCTGTGCGGGACGAGCGGGGACTGACCGTGTCGGCAGTCTCGCTCCAAATCGATCCTCTGGCCCATGGGGTCACGGAACCCACGCGCCGGCTGGAACCGCGCGCCGCCCTGATGGCAGGCAACTCCCCGGCCCCGACGGCCCAGGGCTATGCGTGGCTGGATGGCAAGACAAGTCTGAAGTGGACAAATCAGGAGGGCCGCGCCGCGCTGACGCTGCAACCGAAGGCGGATCAGGAAACCGTCGTGCAGCTGGATGGATTGCATGCGGTGGTCCGATGGATGCACGGCCGGCCAAATTACCGGCTCACGGTGCAAGCCAAAGCCGGCATCCCCGGCACCGTTCTGTGGCTCGGATTCAAGGGCAAGAATTTCGAAGAAGGCCGCACGATGGCTCTATCGTCAAGATGGGCGAACTATGAATTCACGACACGCCTTGAGGGGGAGCGCCGTTTTACGCTGGTGCCCATGTTCAAACTCCCCGTCGGAAAAGCCGCCGGGCCGGTATGGGTGGCCGATATGGCCGTCGCTGTCCTGCCGTGATGCACACAGGGCCGTGTAATGCATGAGCGCATAGAGCAGCAGGGTGTGTTTCGTCCCGATCTCGGCCGGGGACCTTGCGTGGAGGGGTTTGCGCGCATGCGCGCCTGGGCCCACCGGGGCTTCATGGCGGCGCTGTTCCGCCCCGACTCGCGGACGATGACAAGCTGGGAATACCCCGATGCGGCGGGAGCCCAGGCGGTGGAGTGGGAAACGGGCGTCGTCCCGCGCCTGGGCCGCGAGCGGCAGGTCACCTTCGTGTGGACCGCCCTGCTGGGCCGGAGCCGGCATCCGGTGGGACACCAGCTATTCATCAACGGCCGGCCCGCTGTCCGCCTGGACATCCCGCTCGGACGCCGGCGGGAATGGAAAGGGGCCGGCGTCTGCCGGGCTCGGTTCGACGCGCTGGCCTGCACCTCGACGGGCGAATGGCACGGCCTCATGTACCTGGCGGTGCCGGCCGCCTGGGTCGCGGCCGGGCGCCGCGCCGTGATTCGCGCCCAGGGCCTCCGCGCCTATGAGCCGAACCGCGCGTTCTTCGCGGTCGTGGAGCACGCGGATGCGCTGCGCCGCGCGCACGCGCTGAACCGGGCCGGCGTGGCCGTCGCGGCGGCGGGCAAGGCGCAGGCCGACATCGTCCTGGCCTCCTCCGCGGACGCCGTCGAGCGCTTCGCGGCGCGCGAACTGCGGGAATACGTGCGCCGCCTGACGGGCGCGCGGCTGCCCATCCGGCGGGGCGCCCCGCGGCCCGGCCGCCCGGCGCTCGTGGTGGGCGGGCGCGCGTCCGTGCGCGCCGCGCTGGGGCCGGGCGCCCCGGCGTGCCGTGCCGACGCCCGCCGCGACGCCATCCGGGTGGCGACCTGGAACGGCCACCTGGTGCTGACCGGCTCGAATCCGCGCAGCGTGCTGTTTGCCGTCTACCAGTGGCTGACGGCCAAGGGGTGCCGCTGGATCGAGCCCGGCGCGCAGGGAGAAACGGTGCCCTTCACGCCGTTGCTGCGCGCCGAGGCGGCGGATTGGGCCCATGCGCCCGGCTATCAGGTCCGCACGGCGCGGCCGACGGAAGACATCTATGTGTATACCGCGAAGGATGTGCGCGACCAGATCGCCTGGATGGCCCGGAACGGGATGAACTGGTTCCAGTTCCTCATTCCGCCCTACGAGCGGCTGCGGCGCGTCATGGTCGGCGAAATGCGCCAACGCGGCCTGACGATCAACGTGGGCATCCACAACTTCCGGGCCTGGCTCCCGCGGACGCTGTTTGAACGGCACCCGGACTATTTCGCCCTGGTGAACGGCGCGCGCATCCCCGGCGGCTCGATCCGCTGCGCGTCCAGCGCGGCGGGCTTGCGCGCGTGGGAGCGAAACGCGGCGGCCTGGGCCCGGGCCCACCCGGAAGTGGACGAGGTTTCCATCAGTTGCGACGATGGCATCACGTATTGCCAGTGCCCGGGCTGCCTCCGCCTGAAGCCGATGGACCAGCTCCAGATTTTCTACAACCGCGCCGCCCGCGCGATCCGCCGCGCGGATCCGGGCAAGCGGATCTGCTTCCTCTCGTATACCGGCCACTACGAGCCGTCCGCCGTCGTGCCGGCCTGCCGGGATCACACCTCCGTGATGGTGGACCTGTTCGCGCGCTGCCCGGTGCATGCGCTGGGGTCCGCCCGCTGCGGCCGCGACAACCGGCAGGCTGCCTATTCCACGAACACGCCGGAGGTCCGGGCGCCCGAGACCAACCGCTACCTGTGCCGGATTCTCAAGCGGTGGCGGCGGACGCTGGACGAGGTCCTCGTGTTCGACAACGTCATGATCCATGCCCGCATGGATACGCCGTTCCCGTATCCCCACGTGCTGGGCGAGGACCTGCGTTACCTTCACGACGTCGGGGTCTCCGGCTTCGCGGGGCAGGCCGATCTGACCCGCTGGAGCCAGGGCGCGCTCAATCTGTTCGTGATCGCGCGCATGACATGGGACCCGAACCGGCGCCTGTCGGCGGTGCTGGACGAGTATTACCGGACCCGCTTCGGCCCGGCCGGGGCGGCCGTCCGGGCCTACGACCGCCTGCTCGAACGCCTGCTGGAAGACGCCCATACCCATACCCTGCTGGAGTGCCTGACGCCGGAGGCGGCTGCGGAATGCCGGCGCCTGCTGGGCGCCGCCCGCCGCGCGGCGCGCTCCGCGCCCTATCACGTTGCCGTCCGGCGCGTCGCCGTGCTGCATGAATACACCGAGCGCCTCTGGACGCTGGCGCGCCAGCGGCAGGCGATCCTGGCGGACGTGGCGGCCGGCCGGCTGGCCGCAGCCCGGCGCCGGCGCCGCGCCGCCGTGGCGGCGGGCCGGGCGTTTGCGAGGTTCGCCGCCCCTTATCGCCACGAGAATGTGTTTATCATTAACGCGGCGTCCAAGGCGGTGAGCGCCGCCATGAACGACTATCCGTTCGTCCGGCGCCGCGCGCGGCTGCCGCGCTGGGTCCGCCTGTCGTCCTTCGGCGCGGCCGAGCATATTCGTCATACCATCCGGGATCGCGCACGCTGCCAGCGCCTCCACCAATTAGGGTCAGCCCTTAAATAGTAAATAGCGGTTGACGGTAAGTGCGGCGCGGGGTTATGTCGTCGCCTCGGGCGTGACAACCCGGAGCGGCCTTTAAGGCGCACTCTGTGTGTCCATGAACAGGAGCAACCCGGCACCGGCGGCGTGGCTCGCGCGAGTCGGGGCATGGACGCAGGGGTAAGGGCGGGTAACCCGGGCGTGACCGCCGGCGTGACGGTCCGTCACCCGTTGAAACCAGCGGAGACACGGCAACCCTAAGCCGGCTATTTACTATTTAAGGGCTGTCCCCGCTCTGTTATCACTTCACCAGCGCGAGGCCTTCCTGCTTCTGGACGGCCGTTGCCAGCGGCCGGTCGGCCAGCACGGCGCCGCCTTCCGCCAGGCGGATATGCCCGCCCACGGCCCCGTCCTTGTGGAACAGCACCCGCACGGCCCGCGCGCCCGCCTGGAACTCGACGCCGGCCGATTTCTCGTCCTCGATCAGGCTCGAGGGCGTCATGGCCGAAAGGGCCGTCTTGTCGCCCACTTCGATCAGGTGTAGGAACAGGTCCCGCGTCCGCGCCTCCGCGGGCGAAATTTCCATGCGCCACTGGCCGTACAGGTTTTGCTCCGGCGTCGGCTGCCCGTCGCGCACCATCCGACGCTCCATGTACTTGGAGACCGGCCAGTTCCGGCCGCCGGCCCAGAACTCCTTGCCCGGCCCGCCGATCTTCTCCGAGGCCCGGTCCCGCGGCAGGAGCGTCCGCACG
>CAZUYI010000176.1:0-6125 GCA_964624095.1 uncultured Verrucomicrobiota bacterium
CGGAAAAACAAAAACTACAGCGTGACCTTCCCCTGCCAGCCGGGCTCGACGATCGCCATCGGGACACACCACGCCTCATTCCAGGGCGCTACCTACTGGCATTGAGAGCCCGACTGCCGATCCCG
The DNA here is from genome assembly GCA_964624095.1 of uncultured Verrucomicrobiota bacterium. Lineage (GTDB taxonomy): Bacteria > Verrucomicrobiota > Kiritimatiellia > JAAZAB01 > JAAZAB01 > CAZEVX01. The sequence goes on from CAZUYI010000176.1 coordinate 126, forward strand.
GCCCCGATTCTGCTTCGCCACATGCGGGCGCCGACGCAGACGGCCGGGTTCGCGGCGGGGGGGGGACGTACCGCGCAGACGCTTCCGCGCGCTATGCGTCCCGATTATCGGCACTGCGTCCGCCGAGCATGACATCCTCGGCATAGGAAAGGAGCGGCGGCTCCGGCTGTCCCCGGCAAACGCCCGTGCCATGGTAGCCGCAGAAGGTCATGGTTCCGCCCGAGAGCGTCGCCGCCTGGAATCCATGCTGCTTCAGGATCCGGTAGGCCAGGTAGCTGCGGAACCCGACGGCGCAGTACAGGAACAGTGGGCGCACCCGGTCCAGGCGCTCGAGCGCCGCGCGCAGCCGGTCCACCGGCAGGTTGAGGGCGCCGGGAATATGCCAGCGCGCGAACTCGGGCGGCGAGCGCACGTCGAGCAGCGTGCCGCCCGCCGTCCGATCCGGGTAGTCTTCCGGATACCACAGCTCGACATCGCCCCGCAAGAGGTTGGCGGCCACGAAGCCGGCCATGTTCACCGGATCCTTGGCCGAGCCGTAGGGCGGCGCGTAGGCAAGCTCGAGGTCCTGGAGATCGTATACCGTGAGGCCGGCCCGGATGGCGACGGCCAGGACGTCCAGCCGCTTGTCCACCCCGTCATAGCCGACCGCCTGCGCGCCGAGCACCCGCCCGGCATCCGGCGCAAACAGGAGTTTGAGGTGCATCGGCGCGGTGCCGGGATAGTAGCCGGCGTGGCCGGAGGGATGCAGATACACCTTGCGATAGGGCCGGCCGAGCCGGGCGAGCGTCTTTTCCGAGGCGCCCGTGCAGCCGCCGGTCATATCGAACACCTTCACGATGGCGGTGCCCTGGGTGCCGGCATAGGCGCTCGGGCGCCCGAAGATGTGGTCGGCGGCGATCCGGCCCTGGCGGTTGGCCGGGCCGGCCAGCGGCATCTGCGAGGGCTCGCCGGTCACGGCATCGGCCACTTCGACCGCGTCGCCGGCGGCATAGACATGGGGGTCGGATGTCCGCATGTGGGCATCCACCCGGATGCCGCCCCGCGCGCCGAGGTCGAGCCCGGCGGCCCGGGCCAGGGCGGTATCCGGCTGGACGCCGGCTGAGAGCACGGCCAGGTCGGCCGTGAGCCGCGCGCCGCCGGCCAGCGCCACGCCAATCCGGCCGCCCTCGTCCTCGAAGGCGGCCGCGGCCGCGCCGAGATGCAGCCGCACACCGTGCCAGCGCATATGGGCTTCCAGGTCGCGCGCCATCTCGCGGTCCAGGGGCGTCATGACCTGGTCCGCCATTTCGACGAGATCCACCTCCAGCCCGCGTACGCGGAACGCCTCGGCCAGCTCGACGCCGACATAGCCGCCGCCGATCACGACGGCCCGCTTCGCGCCGCCGTCCACCACCGCCTTGATCCGGTCCATGTCGTCCACGTGGCGCAACACGAACAGGCGGGGATGGTCGGCGCCCGGCAACGGCGGGCGCACGGGGCGCGCGCCGGTGCACAGGACGAGCCTGTCGTACGCCTCCGTGTAGACCCGGCCGGTGTCCGCCTCGCGGACGGTCACCGTCCGCTCCGCCCGGTTAATGGACAGGGCCTCGTGTCCGACGCGCACGTCCAGGTTGAGCATCCGGCGGAGACTCGAGGGCGTCTGGAGCAGCAGCGCCTCGCGATCGGAAATGGCGCCGCCGATGTGGTAGGGCAGCCCGCAATTGGCGAAGGAGACGTGGCGGCCGCGCTCGAGCACGACGATCTCGGCGCGCTCGTCCAGGCGCCGCGCGCGCGCCGCCGCCGACGCGCCCGCGGCCACTCCGCCGATCACCAGGAGTTTCATGGCCGACCCGCCTCCCGTTTCCGCGGCCTGCGGCCCCTCCGCCGCGGCGGGCCGCCCGCTCAGCCGAGAATCGAATCGAGCGAGTCGTTGCTGGACACAAACTTGCCGCCCGGCGCGGCCGGCGGATAGGCGCCGTGGACCCAGGGCCGATAGCGGTAGAGCGTGGCGAACGCGAAGGTCGGCGCCGCGCCGCCCTGCCCGCCCACCAGCTCGCCGCCGCGCCGCACGTTGTCCTGCATCCAGGCAGGCAGGCGCAGGTGGTAGGGATTGCGGCTGACCTCGCCCGCGTGGCACGACAGCGCGATCACCAGGTCGGTCACGTCCGCCACGCTGGACTCGATCATCAGGTTCGGCGTGTCCATCGGCGCCCAGAACTCGGTCTCGCACACGCCGCAGGAGAAGCCCGCGCCCGCGGCGCCCAGGGCGTCGTGGACCAGGAGGTGCGTGCCGATGTGCGTGCTGTTCCAGTCGCGCGCGTGCGGCACGAAGATCAGGCGCGGGCGATAGGTCTCGAGCAGCCCGGCGACGACCCGCACCGAGGCCGCCCAGGCCTCGGGGGCCTGCTGCCGGCCGGCCGGGTTGATCTTCTCGAGGCCCCGCTCGCCCGTCTGCACGAGCCCGAAGCCCAGGCCGTCGCAGGCCCGGCGCAGCTCCTCGAGGCGCTCGAGCTGGCGCTCCTTGCGGCTCCCGAGCGTGACGGCCACGTTCAGCACCCGCATCCGCCGCTCGCGCAGCAGCCGCAGGGGCAGCGCCCCGGTGATGCACTCGTCGTCCGGGTGCGGCGAGAACAGCAGAACCGTAGGCGCCTCGCGGTCGAGCTTGACCACCGGCGCCGGGACCGCCTGGTTCACGGGATACTGGGCCGTCACCAAACGGGCATAATCGGCCACCATCTTCTGATACGGATTCTTCATGGAATCGCGCGCGTCCTCTGAGTCGGAAGTGGAGTCGTCTCGGAATGTCGAACCGGCCCGGATCGTACCCGGGACGGGCGGGGCGCGTCAACCGGAATGTGCGGGCGCCGGGTAAAAAAGCCGTAACTGCTCCGGTTGTCAGAAGTCAGAATTCAGAAGTCAGAATGGCGCGGACGGCTCCACGTGCGGAACGATAGGACTTGACCTCTTTCGTGTGTCTCTCCACGGTGCAACCGTGTGGGTGGAGATCAGCACGTGGCGGGCGGTGTATTCGCGGGCCATGCTGTATCCTGACTCCCGGCGTCCGAATACTTGAGTGATCCTGCGTCCATTTTTTCGTTTACGCATCGGGACTGAGCGGCTTATGCTCCGTCCCGATGGAGCGTGGTGGGGCTCTCTGGTTCAGAAACCCGACTCAACCGGTCGCCCCTCCGTCGTTCGGGATATGGGACGGACATTCAGAAACCATCAGCAAAGGAGCCCATCGAATGCGCGCGCGAACCCGGCTGAGCCTGAGCGTGGGAATGATCATCCTGGCGGCCGGCGCCTCATCGGCCGGCGTGTGGCCGACGCACTGGACGGCGTACGGCCCCGTGGCGCCGGACACGGCGCTGACGGCCGGCGGCGCGCCCAACCGGGCCGCGCTGCTCCCGGGCTCCGCCCTGCGGACCGTTCCCGCCACGCTGACCATCGGCGGCCGGGTATTCAAGGGCCAGCCGGTGAGCCTGGACGCGGCCGGCCGCATTGACCTGAGCATTCGGTTCCAGGGCGTGGAACGCGGCAAGACCGTCTACCTGCTGGCGAGTGTATCCGTCACGCAGGCCCTGACCGCCCGGCTGGGCGCGGGAACGGACGGCTGGATGCACTGGTGGCTGGACGGCGCCCCGCTATTCGACACGCTGGACGCGGAGCCCGGGACGGCGCCCGTCGCGGTGACCAATCATATCGTGGACGTGACGCTGGCGCCCGGGACGCATGTCCTGGCCGTGGCCGTCATCAGCGGCAGCCGCCAGTTCGTGCTGGCGGCCGGCGATCCGGAGCCCGACTATGCCCAGCGGATGGCGACCGGCCGCGCCCACCGCCACCACGCCCTCTCCGGCAACGGGCTGGAGGCCGCCGAGGCGGCGCGCGCCGACTTCCACAAGGCGCTCGAGCGGGCGGAGACCGATATGGACCGTGCGGCGGCCTGGCTGGAACTGGGCGGCCTGGATGCCGATGCCGGCGGCGGCGCCGCAGCCGAGGCATGCCGAGCGGCCTACGGGCAGGTAGTGGCCCTGAGCCGGGCAACGCCCCAGCAGCGCGCGGAGGCGCAGTGGGGCCTGGCCCAGAGCGCGCTGGCCGCGACCAACCGCGCGGGGGCGCGCGCCTCGCTGGCCCAGGCGCTGGCGGCGCTGCCGGATTCCGATTGGGCCGCGCAGGTCCGGCAGGCGCTGGCCCGGCTGGCCTTGCAGGAAGGCGATCTGCCGGCGGCGCGCCAGGAACTCGAGCAGGCCGCCGCGCTGGAGGGCCTGTCCGAGTCCCGGAAAGAGGACGTGGCGCGCCTGGCCGACATCGTCCGCCTGGCGGCGCTCTGGAACGGCGGCGCGCGGACCGCGCCGCCGCCCGCGGACGCGGCGGCGCTGCCGACCATTGACCACGTGGTTCAGTCGCTGCGGCTCGACCGGCCGCGCCTGTTCCTGAACCGGGAGATTTTGGAGCGAGTGACCCGCCGGGGCCTGACCCCGGAGCAGCAGGCCTGGCTGGCGGCCCTGAAGCAGAAAGTGGACGGGTACCCCGTGCCGCCGGCGCTGGACGACGCGCTCATCGCGAGCCTGCTGAGCGAGTCCGGCGGGCACCGCTATTCCGCGCAGACGCTGCCGCGGGTCTACGAGGGCCCGTGGGGATTCTATGCGGGCCACGCCGCGCTGGTGTACCGGCTGACCGGCGACCGCGCGACCTATGACCGGGCCCTCGCGTACCTGCGGCACGCCACGGCCGTCTGGGACCTCGTTCGCTCCCGCATGCGCACCGTCGAGGGGCGCGCCTGGGGCTTCGTGAGCGGCCTGTCGGCCTACGACTGGCTGTACGACGACCTGCCCGAGGCGGACCGCGCCGCGCTCGGGCGCTCGCTGTTCGGCACGCTCAACGCATGGTACCGGAAGGCGCGGCCGACCCGCAAGCCGTACATGTATTACGGCCACGAAAACCTCGGCTGGTACCTCGGCCTCACGTTCCTGGGCGCCGGCATCGACGGCGCGGACGACGCCACCTGCCTGGAGCTGCTGCGGGACGAATACGAGCAGTATGTCGCCCTGTTCCGCCAGCGGGCCCCGGAGCCCGACGGCGTGGCCCTGGCCGGCGCCCTGGGGTATACGACCCAGTTCCTGCCTTCGGAAATCAACTTCCTGGACGTCTGGCGCTCGGCCGTGGGCGGCACCTTTGCGCGCTCTTTCCCACAACGCGCCGGCTTCGGCTATTACACGCTGTGGAACACCATCGCGCCCAGCCGGCGCCCTCTGCTCGAGTACGGGTGGAGCGATTCCCACCATATAGAGAACCACCTGGACTCGACGCATTTCACCTACCTGATGCGCGTGGCCGATCTCTACGCCGATATGGGCGGGGCGCTGGATGTCGAGGCGCTGACGGCCATCGCCCAGGCGCAGGTGACCCGCGACTACCGGCAGTTCCTGGATTTCGGGTTGTGCTACCTCACTCCCGCGTCGCCGCTACTCATCGAGGCCGCCCCGCTGCCCGATGAGCGGGTGCGCGAGCAGCTGGCGCGGCTGCCGCGCGCCCGCCACTTCCCCGACCCGATCGGCCACACGTTCATGAACAGCGGCTGGGGCTCGAACGACACCTACGCCCTGTTCATTGCCGGCCGTGCGACGCCCATCCGCAAGCATTACGACGAAAACCATTTCACCCTCTTCAAGCGCGGATTCCTGGCGCTGGATTCCGGCTCGCAGATTTACAACGACGGCGACGCCCCCGGCGGCGGGCGCGCCCACCAGATCAACTACTACATGGACACCGTCGCCCACAACTGCGTGATGATTCGCATGGAGGGCGAAACGCTGCCGGGATTCTGGGGCCAGGCCGGCGCCATCAATACCGGCGGCATGAACCGGAATTACGGCGCCCGCGTGCTGGGCTTCGAGACCAACCCGCAGTACACCTACCTCGCCAGCGACGCGACCTCGTGCTACCACTCGAACAAGGCGGCGGAAGTCGTGCGCCAGTTCCTGTTCGTCTACCCGGACTGGTTCGTGGTGTTCGACCGCG
>CAZUYI010000177.1:0-6047 GCA_964624095.1 uncultured Verrucomicrobiota bacterium
TCCGTTCACGTCGTCGCTGGTACGCGGAGCATTCCTGCCCCTGGTGGATGCCCTGAACGTGGACATCAAGAGCATGGAGGAGCCCTTTTACCGCGACTATTGCCGCGGGCGCCTGGCGCCCGTGCTGCGGTTCGTACGCCAGGCCGCGGACGCCGGCTGCCATCTTGAAATCACCAACCTGCTGATCCCCGGCCTGAATGACCGGGAGGAGCAGGTGGGCGCGCTCTCGGCCTGGATGGCCGCCGAACTGGGCCGCCACGTGCCGCTGCATCTCAGCGCCTATCATCCCGACTACCAGCTGGACGCGCCGGCCACGCCCGCCCGCGTCCTCGAACGGGCCTGGAGCCGGTGCCGGCGCGACCTCGAGTTCGTCTACCTCGGCAACGTGCGCACGGCCCGGGGCCGGGATACTCTCTGCCCGGCCTGCGGCGCCGTGCTCATCGAACGGCAGAACTTCGCCGCCAAGCGTGTCGGCCTGGCTAGCGCCGCCTGCCGCCGCTGCGGCCGGGTGCTGGAAGGCGCGTTCGATCCCGAGTGAGGCCGCGGATCGAGCTTGAAACCGGCCGGCCGGCTGGTATGGTGTCGACATTCAGGTCCCGCGTTGATCCGCACAAGGAATGCCGCCATGAATCTGACTGTCAGCCCCGAGCCCCTGGACACCCTGTTCACCGACAGCCTGATGCACGAAGCGCGGCGCCTGCACCTGCTGCACCAGCCGCCGGCGGACCTGGCCGCCTGGCGCGCGCAGCGTCGGCGCCTGCTGGCCGCCATCCGCGAGCGGGCGGGAAGTTTCCCGACGCCGCCCGCGCTCGCGCTTGCGGTGCATCGCACGATTCCCATGGACGGCTACGAGCTGCGGATGGTGACGTACCAGAGCCGGCCGGGCCTGCGCGTGACGGCGCACCTGGCCGTGCCGGCCGGCCAGGGCCCGTTCCCGGCCGTGCTGCAGTTGCACGGCCACTGGCAGCAGGGCAAGATTGCCGAACGAGTGCAGCAGCGCCTGCACGTCCTGGCCCGCGAGGGCTTCGTGGTGCTGGCGGTGGATGCCTTCGGGGCCGGCGAGCGCGGCACGGAGCCGGGCCGGTACGAGTATCACGGGCGCGGGATCGGCGCCTCGCTGTTCGACATCGGCGAGACGCTCCTCGGCATGCAGGTGTATGACAACATGCGCGGGATTGACCTGCTCGCCTCGCTGCCGCAGGTCAATCCGGAGGCCATCGGGGTCACCGGCGCCTCGGGCGGAGGCAACCAGACGATGTGGGTCTCGGCGCTCGATGCCCGGGTCAAGGCGGCCGTGCCGGTGGTTTCGGTGGGCACCTTCGAGTCGTACGTGACGCGTTCGAATTGCATGTGCGAAGTGCTGCCCGACGGCCTCCCTGTCATGGAGGAATGGGCCGTGCTGGGCCTGGTCGCCCCCAACGCGCTGCTGCTGCTCAACTCGCTGCAGGACGGCCCCACCTTCTGCGTGCCGGAAATGGTCCGCTCGTTCCATGCGGCCCGCGAGGTGTACCGGCTCTACGGGGCGTCCGACAAGATCGCTTACCAGGCCATTGACCTGCCGCACGGCTACTGGCCGGAGATGCAGCGCGCCATGCTCGGGTGGTTCCGGTACTGGCTCCAGGGGCGCGGAACGGGCCGGCCGTGCGAGTTGCCGGCCATCCGCACGCTGCCGGAACAGCAGGTGCTCTGCTTCCCGGCCGGGCGCCGGCCGAAGACCGTGGCGTCCATCGTGGGCTACGTGGACGGCGTGGCGCGCGGCCTGGCGGCTGCGCGGGCGGCGCCGGGCGCGCGGGTATCGCGCGCCGCCAAGAGAGCCGGGTTACGGCGCCTGCTGCGGATGCCCGTCCCCCGCGCGCCGCTCGCCGCCTCGCCTGGCGTGCGCTCGGTCGAAGACGGTATCCCGGTGCTCAAGCAACTGATCGAGTCGCCGGCCGGCGGCTTGCTGCCTATCGTGTGGTTGCGGCCGCAAGCCGGCTCGCGCGATACGGTCCTGGCGGTGCATCCGGGCGGGAAGGCCGCGCTGGCGGACACGGGCTGGCTGGCCAAGACGCTGGCACGCGGGACGACCGTGGTCTGCGCCGACCTGAGCGGCACGGGCGAATCGGCGCCGGTCGGAAAGAAAGGCACCCCGTACCACGAGCATGCGCGCGCCTGCCTGTGGCTCGGGCGCACGGTGCTGGGCGACTGGGCGGCCGAGTTGCTGGCCCTGGCGGACTGGATCCGTGCGGCGCAGCCGCGCGGCGCACTGCGCCTGGCGGCGTTCGGCGAGGCCGGCCTGGCGGCCCTGGCCGCCGCGGCGCTCAGCCCCCGCTGGGCTGCGGTGACCGTCGTGGATGCGCCCGGCTCCTGGTCGGACGGCGCCGCGACACCCGGGCTTCCGCTGGCCGTCCACGTGCCGGGCATCCTGAAGTGGGGCGACGTCTCGATGCTGGCCGCCCTGGCGGGTTGCCCGCTCGAGCTGCGCAATCCCGTCCACGCGGACGGGCGGCCGTATACCGCCGCCGAGCGCCGCGCGCGGGCGCTCGAGATCGCCGGCCTGGCCCGGCGCCTCGGCCGGCCCGCCCGCCTGCGCGTGACGGATGCCGCCGCGCGATAAGGATTGTGTTCGACTCCCGCGTTGCGTATCGTGTTCCACACGGCTTGGATGCGGCGCGGCGCCTGGCCTGCGGGCTTCGACACGGCATGGACCGCAAGGATACCGGTATGAAAGCTATTGTCCTGGCCTATCATGACATGGGGTGCATCGGGATCGAGGCACTCCTGCGGCACGGATTCGAGATCCAGGCGGTCTTTACCCACAAGGATAATCCCGCCGAAACCGTCTGGTTCCGCTCCGTGGCCGCCCTGGCTGCCGCCCGCGGCCTCCCGGTCTACGCGCCCGAGGATATCAACCACCCGCTCTGGGCGGACCGGATCCGGGCGCTCAAGCCGGATTTCCTCTTCTCGTTCTATTACCGGCAACTCGTCAAGCCGGCGATCCTCGATATCCCGCCCCGCGGCGCCCTGAATCTGCATGGCTCGCTCCTGCCCCGGTACCGTGGGCGCTGCCCGGTCAACTGGGTCCTGATCCACGGCGAAACGGAAACCGGCGTCACGCTCCACTACATGACCCCGCGCCCGGACGACGGCGATATCGTGGCCCAGGCCCGGGTGCCCATCGCTCCGGACGATACCGCGCGCACGCTGTTCGACTCGCTGGGCGGCGCCGCTGCCCGGCTGCTGGACGAGACCCTGCCCGCCCTGCGCGCCGGCACGGCGCCCCGCCGCCCGCAGGACCATGCCAAGGCCACGTATTTCGGCGGGCGCCGGCCCGAGGACGGGGAAATTGACTGGACCCGCCCGGCCGGGGAGATCCGCAACCTGGTCCGCGCCGTGACGCATCCCTATCCCGGCGCCTTCTCCTGGGCCGGGGACCGGCGCCTCACCGTCTGGTCGGCCGCCGCCCTGCCGGACGCCGCCGGCACGGACCCCGGCGTGGTGACCGCCACCGACCCGCTCACCGTGGCCTGCGGACGCGGCGCCCTGCGGATTGACCTCGCCCAACCGGAGCGCGACGTGATGATGACCGGCGCCCAGGCCGCGCAGACGCTCGGACTGGCCCCCCGCGCTCGGCTCGGCGCGCGGCGCCAGCCCCAGGTCCGCCGCAAGACCTCGGTGCTGATCCTCGGGGTCAATGGGTTCATCGGCAACGCGCTCGGCGAGCGCCTGCTCGATAGCGGCCGCTACACGGTCCACGGCATGGACCTGCGCGCCGACAAGATCGGGCGGCTCCTGAGCCGGCCGGACTTCTTCTTCGACGAAGGCGACATCGCCATCCACCGCGAGTGGATCGAGTACCACGTGCGCACGTGCGACATCGTGCTGCCGCTCGTGGCCATCGCCACGCCCATCGAGTACACGCGCAACCCGCTGCGGGTCTTCAGCCTGGACTTCGAGGAAAACCTGCGCGTCGTCCGCTACTGCGCCAAGTATCACCGGCGCATCGTGTTCCCGAGCACGTCCGAGGTCTACGGCATGTGCGACGACGACGAGTTCGACGAGGATGCCTCGCGCCTGATCCTCGGCCCGATCCGCATGCAGCGCTGGATTTATTCCTGCTCCAAGCAGCTCCTCGACCGCGTCATCTGGGCGTACGGCCAGAAGGAAGGCCTGCGCTTCACCCTCTTCCGCCCGTTCAACTGGATCGGGCCGCGCCTGGACAGCCTGACCTCGGCGCGCATCGGCAGCTCGCGGGCCATTACCCAGTTGATCCTCAACCTGGTCGAGGGCAGCCCCATCCGGCTCGTGGACGGCGGCGCCCAGAAGCGCTGCTTTACCGACGTCAAGGACGGGATCGAGGGCCTGTTCCGCATCATCGAAAATCCGGGCGGCGTCTGCGACGGCCAGATCTTCAACATCGGCAATCCGGAGAACGAGGCCAGCATCCGGGAACTGGCCGAACTCCTGATCCGCACCTTCGACCGCCACCCGCTGCGGAGTCGGTTCCCGCCGTTCGCCGGCCTGCAGGAAGTGGAAAGCGGGCTCTATTACGGGCCCGGCTACCAGGACGTGGCGCACCGCCGGCCGAGTATCCGCAAGGCGCAGAAACGCCTGAACTGGAACCCCACCACGCCGCTCGAACAGTCGGTTAACGAGACGCTCGACTTCTTCCTCAGGGAGGCCGTCGAGTCCGGCGAATTCGGAACGCCCGCCGGCTCCAACGCGTGAGCCCCTGTCGCACGCTCGGGCGGAGTCGGCGGGGACTGGGCGGGCCGCGGCCCGCCCGCATCGGGGCCGGCCATGCAGATCGGACTGCGCATTGACGTGGATACCTTCCGCGGCACGCGCGACGGCGTGCCGGCGCTCTGCCGTGTCCTCGAAGCGCACGGCATCCAAACGACGTTTTTTTTCTCGGTCGGGCCCGACAACATGGGCCGCCATCTCTGGCGACTCGCGCGGCCGACCTTCCTGGCGAAAATGCTGCGCAGCCGCGCCGCCAGCCTCTATGGCTGGGATATCCTGCTCCGCGGCACGTTCTGGCCGGGTACGCCCATCGGCCGGCGGCTCGGCCCGTGCCTGCGCCGGGCCGCGGAGGCCGGCCACGAAATCGGGCTGCATGCCTGGGACCATTATGCCCGCCAGGCGCGGGCCGACCGGATGAGCGACGACGCCCTGCGCCGGGATTTCGCCCGCGGGATCGAGGCTCTGGCCGAGCTGACGGGCGCCCCGCCGCGCTGCGCGGCGGCCCCGGGCTGGCGCGCGACGGAGGCGACGCTGATTGTCGAATCCGAGTTCGGATTCCGGTTCAACAGCGATTGCCGCGGCGAGTCCCTCTTCCGGCCGGCCGTCGGAGGCCGGCTCCTGGCCGCCCCGCAGGTGCCGGTGACCCTGCCGACCTACGACGAGCTTATCGGCCGGGATGGCGTCACGGACGCCGCGTACAACGACGCGCTGCTCGCGCGGCTGGCGCCCGGCCGCTTGAACGTGCTCACGATCCACGCCGAGGTCGAGGGCCTGGCGCGCGCCGGCCTGTTTGAACGCTTTTTGGAGCACGCGCTCGAGCGGGGTTGCGCCTTCGTGCCGCTGGGCGGGCTCGTGCCCGCGGACCCCACCGCCTTGCCGCCTGGCCGGATCGTCAAGGGCTACGTTCCCGGCCGCGACGGCTGGGTGGCCGTGCAGGCGCCCGCCGCCGGGTCGGGAGCCCCGGGGGGCGGGTCCGGCTGATGTGCGGCAGCCCGGGGGTACGGGTCGTGCCGGCCGGAAAACAATCACGGCGCGGCGGACGCGGGTCCGCCGCAGAGCCGCTTCAGCCGCTCGTGCAGGCGCCCGTTGCTGGCCAGGAACCGCAGGCGGTGGCCGCGGAACTGCTCGAGTATCTCGGCCCTCCCGCCGGCCTGCGCCACGATCACGCTGGCGGCCGCCACGTCCCACAGGTAGATGCCCGACTCGAAAAAGGCGTCCGCGCGGCCGGCAGCCACCTGGCAGAGGTCCAGCGCGGCAGACCCCATGATGCGCAGCTTGTGCACACGCTGCGACAGCCTCTGGGTTATGTCCAGGCACCCGGAGAG
>CAZUYI010000178.1:0-244 GCA_964624095.1 uncultured Verrucomicrobiota bacterium
GGCGAGATGCCGTAACGGGCGGCGCCGCGCGGCGCCACGTAATCCGTGCAGGGCACGCCGAGGCGATGCTGCAGAAACACCTCGTAGCAATTGAACTCGCGCCTGTCCTTCACCAGCGTCCAGGTCGCCGCGGGATCGTCGGCCAGGATGTCGAACAGGACCTCGAACGCGGTCTCGTACACGGCGCGGATCGTGTAGCCCGGCTCGCGCCGGCGGGCCAGTTCCCAGAGCGTGCGGCCCTCGT
>CAZUYI010000178.1:307-3937 GCA_964624095.1 uncultured Verrucomicrobiota bacterium
CAGTCCACGACCTGGTAGCACTCCATCCAGTACGGATCAACCACGGGATGGATCATGAACAGCTTCATGCGGCCGGATAGGATCCACGCCCGGAGCCGGTCCCGCACATCGCGCCGGGCCAGCAACCGCGCGAGCGCCTCGGGGGTCAGGTCGCGAATCCACTTGGGCAGGTCCTGGTGGGCGCCGAAAAAAGCGTCAATGATCCGCTGGCGGCCCCCGATGCTGTTTTCCGACGGGATCACGTTGAAGCTGATGTCGAGCCCGCCGGCTTCGGGCTGCTCGATAACCGACTCGAGCGTGGCCCGGGCCATGGCCTCGTCGAGGTACGCCGGGTGCGGGTACGGGATCAGGTACGCGGGCGTCAGGTGCGCGATGTGCAGCCGCGCTCCGCCGGCCAGCCGGCAGATTTCGGCCGCTTCGAGCAGGCCGTGGTACCGGCCGGCAAACAGTTCGCCGGCCGGCGCGTCGAACAGGCCGTAGGCGTATTCGCCCGGCGCGCGGACGGGCCACTGGTTCTGGTGGTGCCGCGTGTGAGGCGCTAAAATCCCGCCGTATTTCCGGGTAATCCGCGCCATGTCCACCAGTTCGTCGAAGTCGGCGAAATGGCCAGACATGCCGCCGTCCAGCCCGACCGACAGCCCGAACGAGCCGCTCTCGAACGCCTCGCAAGCCAAGGCCTGGATGGCGGCCCGCTCGGACGGGTCCGCGCGCCGCCCCGGATCGTCGCCCAGCACGGCGCGCCGGATGGCGTTGTGCCCGACCAGCGGCATGTAATTCGGCGTGAGGCCGTTCGCTTCCACGGCGGCCAGGAAGTCACCGAACGTCTTCCAGCCGGGGGCCAGGCCCGCGTTGCCCGGCGGCCTGGCATCACCCACCGGCGCCAGGCTCGAGCCGCACTGGCCGCCGGCAAAGGTGGTAATGCCCTGTCCGATCAGGTGCGCCAGACCGGGGTCATCGAGCACGGCGCGGTCGGCATGGCTGTGCGCGTCCACGAATCCCGGGCAGACCACCAGGCCTCGTCCGTCCAGGCGGTGCTCCGCCTCGCCCGACACGTCGCCCAGCGCCGCGATCCGGCCGGCCCGAATGGCCAGGCTGCCCGCCCGCGGAGCCGCGCCGGTGCCGTCCACCAGCGTGGCTCCCTCGATCAGATAATCAAACCGTTCCGCCATGTTTGTCGTCCCCTGTAATCGCTGCCGCTAAACCGCGTCGCCATGCCGCCGCCCCGCTCACGACGCCGGCGGATCGCCCCAGTCCGGGATGTCGAGCAGCGTGCCGCCTGCGAGCGCCGAGCGGTGTGCCGTGACGCCCATCGCCATGAAACGCGCCGCCGCCCAGGCGTGAATCGCCGGCCGGCGGCCCGCCGCCACGGCGCTCACAAACTCGTGCACCAGGTACGGATGCGAGCCGTAATGCCCGTGGGGCTCGAACGGCATCGCCTCGGCCTGCGCGGCCGGCAGGCTGGGATTCTGGGCGCGCATGATCGCCGCCTGCACCTCGGCCGGGAGCGGGTCGCGCATCTCCGCCGGCGTGGGGTCCCGTTCCCCGTGCTCGGGCACCTGGTCCACGGGCAGGTTCCGGGCGCGCTTCGTCCAGAGCCACTTGCGCCCGCGCCATGCGGCGCAGGTCCCGTACACGTTCATCTCGTAGCCCTCGCCGGTCACCTCGCGGTACTCGCGGGCCGTGAGCGTCGCCCCGTTCGCCAGGTGAAAGAAGGCGGTCTCGTTGACGAGTGCGCCCTTGGTATGGTATTCGTCATAGACCGTGGCGTCCATCGCAATCGCCGACACCTTGCGCGCGTAGGTGTCCATGATCGAGATCGGCCCGGACACAGAATGCGTGGGATAGTGCATCGGGCCGCTTTTGAATCCCTGGTATTTCGACCGCACGGCCTTCCATTCCCGGCCCGCCGCGCTGTCCAGGCGCTTGGCCGCCACGCGCCGCAAACTCACGCCCCAGGCGCCGCTGTAGTCGTGGCTGTACTCGGACTCCGCGCTGATGAACCGGCCGAAGGCCCCCGCGGCGCGCTGGCGCCGCATGAACATTACCTCGGGATGGTAATAGGAGGTCTCGGCCAGCATGTAGTGCCGGCCGGTCGCCTTCGTCGCGGCGATGACCCGGTCGCACCAGTCGAGCATTTCCTGGTCATCCGGGACGTGGATCACCGGCACGGCGCTCAGCACGTGCTTGCCGCTCTCCATCACCTGGATGCACTGCGGCGCGTGCAGCCAGGGCTGCGTAAAGATCACCAGCGCGTCAAGATCCGACCGGCAGATCGCATCGAGCGAGTCGTAGGCGTCCCGGGGATTGAATTTCTCCCGGCAAAACGGGTCGTCGGCGTAGCGCCGGACCCGGTCCGGCTCCCGGTCGCAGAAGGCGATCCGGCTCACCAGCGGGTGCGCCTTGAACAGGTTCACGAACTCGCCGCCGAACATGCCCAGTCCAACCATCCCGATACTGATGCTCATGTCGTAATCCTTGTGTGCCGCAGCACGTGTTTCGGGTAAGGGATAATCCGCACCGCGTTCTTCCGGCAAGCCCCGCGCGGCGCGTGCGGGGCAGTGTGTGACCTCCGGGGCGTATGGTCAAGACCGTTTTGCCGACGCTGTCCGCGCCCGACCGCTGCCGGACTCCATGAGTTGCTCGATCGCATCGCCCACCCGGTGGCGAACGTCAAGCAGGTACTCGGGATCCCGCGTATGGTTCTCGAAGTCGGGTGCCACCCGGGTCTCAATCTCGCGGAACAGACGATCCGCCGCGGCCACCCAGCGCCGCTTGCGCCCCCGCGTCCGCGCCGATTCCGCGAGACGCCGCAACAGCGTCAGGTAGGCATGGTCTTCCATCGCCTCCCGGATGATCTCCCACCGGATGGAAGAGAAAATCCGGCGGTCACGCTTCGGGTCCAGCGACGGATAGACGACAAACCCGTCGCCGGGCGACATGGCCATCGCGCGTTCATAGGGGTTGAAGGGCAAGGATGTGGAGCGTTCCCACGCCCAGTAATTGTAGCCCCAATGCAGAAAGCCCGGGATGCCGTAGCGAAAGGCGCCCCAGGCGAAGAGGCGCACGCGGATGAGGGGATAGTCAATGAACCGGTTGGACCACCGACCGCGCGGCCCGTTGGCGTAGTAAAACCACGTCGTGGAGGGATCCAGCCCTTCCTTCTCGATGAGCCGAACGTATTCACTCTCCAAGGCAACGGGGTGATCCACGGCGTGAGCGCAGGCCACAGGCAGGTTGTCGTCGCTGCCGGGCGTCATGGCCTCGATGAGCGGGATCGTGGTCCTGGACTTCACCCAGCGCGCCAGCTCGATGTACGTCGAGGCCTGCGCCCGGTTGGGTTCGTCCGCCACGTGGAGCAGGAACCGCATCCGGGGCCAGCGCCGTTCGACATGGCGCGTCAGCGCCTCCAGCAAGGCTCCATAGAGAGCGCGCGCCGCGCCGCTGCCGATGGGCCTGGCGGGCAGGTCCTGGAGCCGACCCGATTCGTCTTCGACCCGCAGCGGCAAAAACCGGAACCGGCGCTGCCCCGGGAGCCGGCGCGCCTTGTCCGCCAGGAACGAGAACTCGAATACCCGGATGCCATGCCGGCGGAACAACCGAATCCACCGGTCCAGCGCGGAAAAATCAAAA
>CAZUYI010000178.1:3947-6023 GCA_964624095.1 uncultured Verrucomicrobiota bacterium
ATGAGCCGTCTTTCTCCCGGAAGATGCGAATCAACTGGAAGGCGGCCTTCCCCGATTCCGCACGGACTCCCCGCAACGGGGTCAAAACCGTGTTCTGGCGGTGGGCGGCCAGATCTTCGGCGATCGTTTCGACCAGCCGCCACACCGCCGGAGAATCCAGCGGGACCCCGCACAACCGCGCATACGGCCCCAGATACACGAAATTGCTCATCAGGAACTCGTTGTGCCGCGGCAGAACGAACGGCCGGACTCTCAGATCAATGTCCACCTGGCCTGTGGACGTCCCGCCGTGGATCGTGAGCCGGCCGCGATAGCGGCCGGGCCGGGCCTGAGCGGGCACATAGACCCGCACCCATAGGGACTTGGCCTGGCCCTTCCACACCCGTTCCGGAGCCGGATCAACCAGCGGATCGGGAAACAAGGCCGGCGCCATCCGTTCGACTTCCGCTGTTGTATCCCACATGACCGAGACCGGGACCACCAACGGACACAGGACCTTGACGTTCCGGCTGGGGATTCGCCCCGCCGGCCCGACGAGGTCCGTTACGTCAAAGTCCAGCCGGCCGTAGTCCAGCCGATGGCAAAGGCCCACCTGGAAGCACTCGTACTCGTTGCGCGCGCACGTCAGGTGAATGCGGCGGGAAGGCGCCCGCGGCGCGGGCGTGTCCTCGAAAATGCGGCGCATGGCGTGTTGCACCCAGATGGGAAGAGACCCTGATCGAGGGTGGTTCATGCGTTGTCCTCAGCAAACGGCACGGTAATACGTACGGCCGAAAAACCATCCGGCGTGCTCCAGTAGCATAAACATGCCGCCGGCCCGCAGCAACTGCCCTTTTTCAAAGCGCTCGAGCATGATCCGCTGTAACGCCGTCCGCCGCGGCGCCTGCCGCACGTCCAACTGCTCGGCCGGACACCCGAACACAAACGAGATGCCAGAGTGTTCCTGGGCGCGCAGCGGATACATGTACGTTTCGCGCATAAACGCCGCCAGGTTGGAATCCGGCAGCAGGGTTTCCCAGTCCGGGTTGAGTGTCCACGATTGGCAGGCGACCACCCGGATGCCGTATCGCCATAAGTAGCGCCGGCCGATCGTTGACGCGCGGCGCAGCGAGGCCCCGCACGCGTCCAGGTCCAACCGCCCCCCGCTGCCGGGTATGTGCAGGTCCAGGATATACATGCCCGGCTTCAGCACGCACGCCCACTCGCTGCGGGGCCATTCCGCGACCTCCGCCAGCACCCGGCCGGACGGCGTCACCGGATGCCCGCGCAGGACGCCGGCAGTGTCCGACCGGGCGGTCACAAAAGCTGGGACTGCGCCGTCCGGGACCGGCAAGCCGTCGTGACCGATGGGCAGACCCGGCTCGGCAATCGCGATGACCCGGCCGGACGCACGATGCGCAAACGCGGAGACGGTGCCGCCCGTGCTGAACGGCCGGGCGACGTACTCGAAGCGCCCGGCGGCAAACATGGGTTCCCGGTAATATTTACCGAGCCAGTAGAGCCCGGCGGCCAGTTTCTGCGGCGTATCCCGGAACCATTCGACCGTTCGGCCAATGCGCCGCAGGCTCTCTTCGGTGACCTCGGCCGGCAGGCCGATCCGCGCATGGGTGGAACGGACCAGCGGCACGAGGGCCGCGGCGACCACGGACAACACGGCCATGGGGTCTTCCCCGGCGCCGGCCGCGTCCGCCGGCGTAAGGCTCTCGCCCCGCCCGTAGGCCCGTTCCATGAAGTGGAGAACCCGTTCCCGTGCGGCCGGCGCCGCGGCGATCGCGGCGGCCTGTTGCGCGATTCGCGCGCCGTCCGTGTCCGGGAAGCCGGCGGCCGCCGCCCAGTGGCGGACGGCGGCCTCGTCCTCGAGCGCGCTCGCCGCGTCCGCGGGCGCCATGCTCGCGACGCCGGATGTCACGAGCACAGGCGCCGGATCCGTCTCGGGCCCGCGGCGCGCGTCCTTCAACGCGTCCCGCACCATGCCGGCCAGCCGCTCGGCGCACGTCCGCAGCAGCTCCTCCCCGAACGCAGCCGTGGATCGGCGGTTTTCCTGGTCCACGTTCGGCGGCATCGCATGGAAGTCGC
>CAZUYI010000179.1:0-2215 GCA_964624095.1 uncultured Verrucomicrobiota bacterium
CAATGGCGCCGGCCGGATCGCCGGCATCCCACTTCGCGATGCCCGCCTGGTAATGCTGCTCCGCCTTCGATACCGGTTGCCCGGCCGCGGTGGCCGGCGCCGCGGCGCCGGCTCCCGCCTCGGCCAGGATTTTACGTTCCGCTTCCTCCACGCTGGACGGCGCGGAGCCCTGCGCGCCGGCGGCCTGCGTCTCGAGTGCCAAATCCTTGGCCTGGGCGGCGTTGCGAGCGGCCGCCGCCTCTACCTGCTGCTTCATCTCCTTGAGCTGCCGGTCCAGCGCGGCCTGTTGCGCGGCCATTTCCGCGATACGCTGCTCGCTTTGCTCGCGCGCCGCGCGCTCGCGCGCCAGCGCCTCGCGCGCCTGGGCCACGGCCTTCACCTGCTCCAGTTGGGCCTGGTACTGCTGCTCGAGATCGGCCAGCCGGGCCTTCGCCGCGGTGACGGATTCCGCCTGGACTGCGGCGGCCTTGGCCGCCTGCTCGGCCTTCGCGGCGGCCGCCTTCTGAGCCTCCTGCTCGCGGGTCAGCGACGCCTGCAGCGACTCGAGCTCCCGCGCCTGCCGCGCCTGGGACGAGATCTGCTTCTCGAGGTCCGCCGCGCGCGACTCGAGTGTCGCCCGCTCGGCTTGGACGGCTTTGAGCGACTCGGCGGCGGACGACGACGCCTGCTCGGCGGCGGCGCGCTGTGTCTTCTGCGCATCGAGCTCCGACTGGCGCTGCGCCATGAGCTCCTGCCGGCGCGCCGCGGCTGCGGCTTGTGTCTCCAGGTCCGCAATCCGGGATTCCAGCGCCTCCTTCTCCTTCGCGGCCTGTTCGATCGCGGCTTGCGCCTTGGCCCGGCTCTCGGCAGCCGCCCGCTGGCGCCCGGCTTCCGCCTCGAGGTCGGACTCCACCTGCTTCAGGGCCGCGACCTGGGTCGTCGCGGCATCCGCCTGGGCCTGTAAACGGGCCTGCTTTTCCTTGAGCACGGCGAGCGTCTTCTCAGCGGCGGCGCGCACGGTATCGGCCTGGCGCCCTTCGGCGGCGGCCTGCTCGTTCGCCTGGCGCAGCGCCGCCAGGTCTTGCTCCAGCTCCGCCTTCCGCCGTTCCTGCCTGGACAGGTCACGGGTTTGGGCTTCGCCGGCTTTCACCTGGTTCTCGAGCTCGGCGATTGCCTGGTCCAGCGCGGCGCGGGCCCGGCCGGCTTCCGCGACCGCGGCCTCGGTCTCGCCGTGCGTCTTCTGCTCGGCCTGCAGTTGCGCCTGGAGCTCGGCCAGCGCCTTCTGGATCGACGCCTGCCCGGCGGCCTGCTCCGCCAGCGCCTTGACCTGCTTCTCAAGAGCGGCCTGCTTGCGTTCGGCCGCCGCCCGGGCTTCGCGCGCGGCGGACGCCTGGCGCGTCAGCCCGGCCGTCTCCTCGCGCACACGCTTGAGTTCGTCCTGCAGGGCGCGCAGCTGGCCGGCGGACGCGTCCGCGCCCGACGCCTCCTTCGAGAGCGACTCGGCCTTCGCGTTGAGCGCGGCCAGAGATTGCTCGGCGGCCGCGCGGGCGGCGTTCAGTTCCCCGATGGACGCGGCGGCGGATGCCTGCTCGGCGCGCGCCTGCTCGACTTGTTTCTGCAAGGCCGCCAGGCCCCGCAGTTCCTTCTGGCGCGAGGCGGCCTGCTTCTCGGAGGCCGCCACCTGCTGTTTCACTGTCTCGAGGGCGGCCAGGGCTTGGTCGCGCGCCTGGGCCGCCTTCGCCACGTCAGCCTCGGCGTCGGCCCGGGCTTTCTGAAGCCCCGCCAATTCCGCTTGCATCTGCTGCCCGCGTTCGAGCGCCCGGGCGGTCTCGGCGGCCTGGCTTTCGGCGTCGGCCAGGCGGCTCTGCCACGTGGCCGTTTCCTTCTGGGCGGCGGCCAGCGCCTTGCGGGCGGCCGCCGCGCGGGCCTGTTCCGTCTTGAGCGCCGCCTGCTGGTCGGCCGCGGCCTTGGCTACGTCGACCGACGCCGCCTGTTGCTTGTCGAGGGCCTCGAGCTTCGCCTGCGCGGCCTTGACGGCCTGCTCGGCGGCGGCGCGCGTCTCGGCGCACCGGCGCGCCTCGGCTTCCGCCGCGTCGGCGGCCTGGCGCGCGGAGGCCAGTTCATCCTGCAGCCGGGCGGCCGCCTTGGCCTGCTTGTTCATGTCCGACAGGGCTCGGTCCGCCGCTTTCAGGCGGGCATTCACGTCGTCCAGGGCCGCGCGGGCCGCCGCGCGGGC
>CAZUYI010000179.1:2225-3769 GCA_964624095.1 uncultured Verrucomicrobiota bacterium
TCCGCCTTCGCCTGGCGCGCGGCCTCGCGCTCGCAGGCCGCCTGCACGGCCCGCGCCGTTTTGAGGCGCGCGCCTGCGTCCTTGAGCGCCGACTCCGCCGCTTCCATGCCCGCCCGCGCGGCGGCCAGAGCCGCCGCGGGATCCGCCGCCGGAGCCTCCGCCCATGCGGTCGCCGCCAGCCACACGCCGCAGCCCATAAGCCCGCCGATCCATGCCCATCCGCGATTCTTCTTCATCTGCGCTCCTTGTCCGTCACGGGGTTCAATCCGATCCGCCCGCCGTCCCGCCAAAAACGTGTTCACTCTAGACCGTTGGGGCGTGAAGATCAACCACATAAATGCGGCGCCACGCGAGTGCGGGGAGTGTGGACGCCGGCGCCGGGAAGCCGGATGGCCGGACATGCCGCCCGGCGGCCATCCAATTGGCAGTCCCGGCCTGGTTGGCTTCCACGGTCACCGTGCCAGGAACCCACACCACGAGTTCATTGCCGCCCGAGATCGGCCGGGCCCGGGAATGTGTGTAAGGGGTACGATCGGGTTGATCGGGCTGCCGTGCTGCCATGCGTCATGCCGGGAGAAATCGCCGGATGGTTGTTGGGCATAGCGTTCATAGTCCTGGGCCACGGGATCCCACAAATAAATCTTGTCGGCCCGGGCATACACGGCATCCGCGATCAACTGGTTGGTTCCAAAAATGGCCGCCAGCGTCAGGGGCCTGCCCTGCATCCCCGTAAAATTGATGCCGATGGCGGCGCATTGGCCGTGGGGCGGCAGGTCGACGCTCGCAATTGCACCGCAATAGCCTACTACTACATTCACAAAAAGGGGAAGGATTGACAAGAGCGTGATCCGGTGCTATCGGTCTTTCTGTCGTTTTGGGCACGATATGGCGCCTGCCTGTGCCGGGCATGGTACAGTAGACAGGCCGCGCGAAAGACGGTGGTGCGCGGGTTGGACAGCCGCGCATGCCCACGGTGGGCGGCGGGGATCTTCTACATGCAAAACGCCCCGCGACGCAAGCCGGCAGGCGCCACGTTGCGGGGGGTTATGCACGAGGCTCCGGAACGTGTGACTGTCGAGTATGGTATGCCGTCCATTTGTGTCATGGCATGGAACAGGACGTTCCGTTCGTTAAGGAGAGCGGGTATGTCGTTAAGGAGGGCGGGTATGGCCTGCGGGATGGCAGCATGGGCGGCGGGGGCGGCGGCGCAGGGGCCGGAGGCCGGCTGGCCGAAGCTGGATTGGCCGAGCTTGAATGCCGAGGCGCTGGCGGATTCCCTGCAGCCGATCCGGCCGGGCGTTCCCGGGAAAACCCCCTTCTGGAATCGCGAGGCGAAGGCGTTTATCTATGCCCCGGCGTTCGATATGAAGCTCGTGAAAGGGGCGTCCAGATATCGGTTTACGGCCCGGGTCTCCAGTTGCGTCATGGCCACCTGCATGTCGGATACGGCTGCCCTGTCGCTGGCGGATGCGTGGGACAAGGTGCCCGTGGGCGATTTTTCCGTGAGGATCGTGGGGCTGAACGCCAAGGGCGACCCGCTGTGG
>CAZUYI010000179.1:3779-6014 GCA_964624095.1 uncultured Verrucomicrobiota bacterium
CAACTACGACGTCTTTTTCCTCAAGCGCGCCTCGGTCAAACGAAACGACATCACCTACGCCCAGAACCTCAAGGGCGTGACGATCGACATCAACAGCGACAGCATTGTCAACCGCATTATCCCGGTCGGCAAAGACGCCAAGGGCGACCCGCTGTGGTACGCGCACCAACGGCGGTTCCTCGTCCGGCAGGCCCCGGATGATCCTCCCCCGACGATCGAGGCCAAGGCGATACCCAACGCCATCCGGTATGCCTGCGACATCCAAACGGTCTCCACCCTGGTCTTCGAGGCCGACGAGCCCTGGGCGCCCTTGACCCCCATTTGGAAGGATGTGCCGGCCGGCGAGGTGGACCTTACCGTCGAGGGATTGGACACGGTGGGCGGCACGTCCATCGGCCGGGCGGGCCACAGGGTGTTTAACCGCGAGCTGCCCTTCCAGGGACCCGGCATCGAGCCGGCCATGTCGTATGCCGAGGCGGTTCGCCGATCTCTGAAATGGTCCTTGAAGTCTCGGAATATAAGTCAGTTCCAGGAGCCGAAACAACAGTATAACCTCGGGCGCTATCCCAGCAAGCGGATCGGCTTGGGTGCGATTCGGGCGGCCACGGCCTACGCCCGGCTCGATCCGCGTCCGGAGGATGCCGACGCCGCCCTCGAGCTGGCCCGCAATGCCGCCCGCGCACTGATCGCCCTCAGCACCCCGGCGGACGCCGCCTTGCCGTACCTCCCGCTAACCTACAGTCCCAACCAGACCAACGTATCCTATTACCATCCGGACCGGGTCATGATGAACTACCCCGACGCGGTGGGCTGCGTCTACCTGGACCTGTACGACCTGACCGCGGACGAGGAGTTCTTCCAGGCAGCCATCCGCATCGCGGAAACCTACCGAAAGGCGCAGCGGCCTGACGGCGCCTGGCCGGCCATCCTGCAGGCGTCCTCGGGCGAGGCATACTCCAACGTTCCGGTGGCTCCCGCACGAGGCTTCCTCAAACGGTTGGTGCAGGCGTACGGCCGTACGGAGTTCCAGCCTGTGCTCGAGGCTGCCGAGCGCTATTACCGCGAAGGGCCGGTCAAACAATTCCACGCGATGGGACTGTTCGAGGACTCGGGCGTCCGGGCCGGGAACCTGTCCTGCATCGCCGCGGTCGGGATGGCTTCGTACCTGTTTGAACAGGCCGAAGGGCCGGACGATCTGGCGACAGCCGAAGATATGCTGCGCCTCGCAGAGGACCAGTTTGTCTTGTGGCATCCCCCGCAGGTGGGCACGGTGACACGGCTTCCGGAGCGGGGCGATCTGGTCCCATGCGCCCTGGAGCAATACAATTATCGCGTGCCGGTGACCGGGTCGGCGTCCTCCTTTATGAGCGCTTGCCTGGCCGCCTGTAAGGCCACGGGCAAGCCGCTCTGGCTGGCCAAGGCCGTGGCCATGGCCAATATGCACGTCACACTTGTCGAGCGCAACGGCTTTTTCACGACCTTCAATGCCGACTGTTCCAGCGATCAAGGCTGGCCCAACTGCCCGGCCGGCTCGGCCGTGGCGCTGGCCCGGTTCGCCGTTGAGATGGAGAAGCTCGGCCGGCCGGCGGGCGAATCCGGTCATATCCCCGGGAAACGTGACCGCTGATTTCGGGCCCGCCCCATCAATACGGGACGAAATAAAGGGCACCCCCGGCAGGACTCGAACCTGCGACCGTCGGATTAGAAATCTAAATAATTGACTGTAAATGACTTATTCCATTGTATTTGGGCGTCGGGAAAGGCCCTGAAATGGCGTGGGGCGTAGCAGATGACGTAGCAGAATTTGCGCTCCGATGGCTTGGATTTTTTTCGCTCGTCTTCATTCTGTGCATCAGACTTTTTGCCCGTAGCCGCCGATCACGAAGTAAGTATCCTCCCGCGGCGGCAGTGTGATCCCAAGCGGCATGAATGACCCTGTCTCTCTCGGGTGCGATTGAGCACCGTGACGGCAACGGAATGCTACGCCGGCCGGGCGGGTGCACCCTGCCCTGCCCTCGCCTGGTTCAATGCCAGCAAGCGCTCGAGGATGGCGTCGTCGGGCAGGCCAGCCGGCCAGCCGTAGGCGGCGGCGACCGCCGCGTCAAGCCGGGCGTGACAGACGGTGAGCCAGGTGGGGCGGGCGTTGTAGAGCTTTGTCAACGTTCGTTCCTTCAAGCGGTCTGCAAGCCCATGCCTCGGAAGGGAGCCCATTCGACAGACTCAGGGCAAGCAAGA
>CAZUYI010000180.1:0-4397 GCA_964624095.1 uncultured Verrucomicrobiota bacterium
CGGCTTGGCGCCGTGGGCTGCGTTCGGGCACGCTAGCGGACCAGGTAGACGAGCTTTTCGGGCTTCTGGTTGCGCTCGATATCGAGGACAAAGGCGGAAACGCGGTCCTTAACGAACTCGTTGATAAAATACTCGGCGCGGCTCTGGCTGATCATCGGCATGGAATTTAGGGCGCGCACGACGTCGCCCTGTTTCAACCCGAGCTCAGCGAAGGTGTCGTTTTCGCCGACGACATCGAGGGTATAGCCGCTGATTTTATCGGCCTGATAGACAGGCTTCAGCGACTCGAAGACCGCGGCCAGCCGGTCCGGCTCGGCGAGCAATTCCTGGTAATAGCCCATCAACGCGGAGCGGCTGAGGACCCAGCGGGACTCACCGACGCGCCGTCCGAAGCGCGAGGGGCGGCCCAATGCATCCATCCCCTGCCCTTCGTCAGCCTGGCCAGTCGGCCCGTTGGTTTCGAAGGCGGCGCGGTGGAAGCTGAGCCAGAGGACTTCTTCGTGGGCGCCCTGGCGGAGGGTGACCTCGTCGCGAGCCACGGCGACGAGGCGGACGTCATCCACGACCTCGGCGCCCTCGGCGACAAGGTGTTGTGCTTGTTGCTGGAGATCGTCGAGGATAGCCTTGCGGGTCTGCTGGGCGCCTGACGCGGCAAAAAACGTGCCTGCCAGTCGGAACCGGGCGTTCAGCGGGCCGCGTCCCGACTGAGCCGGGGTCTCGTCCCGGGATGCGAAGACCGAGCCCGGAAAGTCGAGCGAGGCGCCGTCAGGCTGAACCCAGCCGGGAACGGGCGCGGCGTCCGTCGGATGCGGCCCGGCGCGGCCCGGCTCGCCGGGCCGCGGGATCCAGAGCCAGGCCGCGAGCGCGGCGGGCAGGACCAGGGACCCGGCGCCCAGCCGGCGGCAGAACTCAGTCACCGTGCGGGTCGGCATGGCATGTCATCCGCGTCAGGCGTCCGGGCGGGTCATGAGCGGGCAGGCTATAAGCCGGATTCTGTATGCAGCGCGTCCCGTTTCCGGTCCGCGTCCTGCACGGCGGTCATTTGTCTTGCCCCTGCGTCTGCGGCGGCGTACGCCGCGCGGACGCACGGGACGAATGGCGATCAACCCGGCGCCGAGCCCGATGCGGTCGGGTCTGAGGCGGGCCGCCTCGACGGCACCTATTCGATCTTGCTCCGGGCGGGGTTTGCCTTGCCTCTCGCCTTACGGCGGGAGCGGTGGTCTCTTACACCGCCGTTTCACCCTTACTCCGGGCGGCCTGTCGGCCGGCCGGGGCGGTTTGTTTCTGTGGCACGTTCCGTAACTGCCGTTTAATCGGCAGCCCCCCCGGCATTATACCGGGACGCCCTGCCCTGCGGAGTCCGGACTTTCCTCCCCGCGCCGCGGGCTTCACGGGGAAGCCCGAAGGCGGAGCGACCGTCCGCCTGCGCCGCTCACGACCGGACTACTCTAGCCGATCACGCGGACCAATACAAGAGCCGACCGCAAAACGTACAGGAGACGATGGTATCGCCGCGCTTGATGTCCTGGAGAACGTGCGGCATCAATTTCATGTGGCAGCCGCCGCAGGTATTGGCCACGACGCCGACCAGGGCGGCATCCTTGCGGTTTTCCATGACGCGCGTGTAGCGGGCGAGCCAGGCCTGATCGAGGGGCGCGGCCAGGTCGGCCCGTTCGCGGCGCAGCGCCTCGAGTTCGGACTCGAGCGCCTGGCGGCGCGTGTCCAGCTCCTGGAGTTGCCGCTGGACGTCCCGTTGCGCCAGGGCGCCTGCTTCCTCGGCCCGGGTGATGTCGCGCCGGGCCTGCTCGACCTGCTCCATGAGTTCGAGTTCGCGGTCCTCGATATCCCGGATGGCCTCGAGAGCCGTGTCAATTTCGCGGCCCAGCGTCTTGAACTCGACATTGGTTTTGATCTGGAACTGCTGCTCGCGGAGCTTGGCGACCTGCTGGCGCCGGGTTTCGATATCCGTTTCGAGCTGCTTGACCGCCACCTGGCGGTTGCGGAGCTGCTCGCGCGCGTGGTCGAGGGCGGCGCTTTGCTGGTGCAGGGAAGCCTGGGCGGACTGCTTCTGCGCGGGCAGGTCATCGAGTTCCCGCTGGCAGCGGGCGATGTTCGTATCGCGTTCCTGAACCACGAGAAGCTTCTGAATCAGGACCTGAAAACCTTCTTTGTCCATTCCTGAATTCCGGTTCCTGAGCACCCAAGCTGTTACGATCCGTTATGCCGGTCGGCTTACCGGCCAAACGCGCTGTAGGCGGGCCCGCCCCAAAACGCGGCGTTGGCAATGGTCCGGCCATCCAGCGACCGAATGAACCACAGGCCGGTTGCCTGCTCGTAGAGCGCCATGTCGTACCGGCCGTCGCCGTCATAGTCGCCCATCACGGGCACGCGGCCCGGCGCGCCCCACGGGAGGGCCCATTTGAGGATTTGGCCGGTCGGCGAGACGATATACCAGGTCCCGCTGGCCTCATGATAGAGCGCGCCGTCCCAGAGCCCGTCGCCGTTGTAGTCGCCCGGCACAGGCACGCACCCGGGTCCGGCCATGGTATTGCCGGCGACCAGGACCGTTCCGGAGACCGTCCGCACATACCAGGCGCTGGCGTTCGGCTCGTACACGGCCAGGTCCCAGCGGCCATCCCCGTCGAAATCGCCGACCACGGGCAGGTACCCGGACGCGCCCCAGGCGTAGGATTTCACCCGGCCATCGGGCAGCCGGATGAACCAGATGCCCGAGCCGGCCTGGTAGACGGACGGCTGGGCGACGCCGTTCCCGAGGTAATCCGCCACCAGGCCCAGCGCGCCGCCGACGCCGAACGGCCCGCCGACCCAGCCATAGCCGGAGCCCGAGAGCAGGCCCTGCCAGGAGGCCGCGGCCGAGTCATACACGATGGGGTCCGCGCAGCGGTCGCCGTCCACATCGCCGAGCACGGGGACGCCGGCGCCGGCGAAGAGCCGTTGATCCTGTCCCATGACCCGGCCAGCCACCGTTCGGATGCTCCACGCCGTGCCGCGGTAGACCGCGAGGTCCGAGATGCCGTCGCCGTCGAAATCGTTGAACGCCTGGTACGCCTGCGACGTGGCGCGCACGCGGACCGGGTACAGGCGCCTGGCCACGTTGTCGCTCGTATCCGTTTCGGCGAGCAGCGAGGGATAGGCGGGCATGACGCGCACGAAGAGGTAATAGTCGCCGGCCTGGGCGGGCAGCTTCAGGCGTTCGCGCGGCACGAGCACGACGCGATCGGATCCGACCGCGAGAGGTATCGTGGTTTCCATGCGCATGAGGAGGATTGGCTGGCCGGCCCCGAACACGGCGCTGGAGGAGGCATACACGTCGAGCTGGAGCGTGGCGTTCTGGTCCTTGAGGGCGGCGCCCCCGGTATTGGCCAGCCGGAACGAGGCGACGGCCGGCATGGCGCGCTGCCCGATCCGGTCGGGCAGCACGACGAACTGGCTGACCGCCAGGTCTACGCCCGCCTGCGCGCGGAAGCCCATGGCCCAGGCCGACCAGCCGCCGACCAGGGCTGCGTTCTTGGCGCGCACCCAGTAGTAGCAGAGCACACCCTTCGGCGCGCCGAAATCGAACATCGAGGCGGTCCGGGAGGTTCCGGCCAGCACGGCGCCGCCGCCCGGCGGCTGAATAGGCCGCACGCCGCGCCAGACCTCGTATTCCGTGGAGGCTTCCACCGCCTTCCATTGCACGTGGACGCGGTCCACGTATTGTCCCTGGCTGGCCGTGACGGAGCCCGGTGTCCCGAACGAAAACCCGACATCCCCGGTGCTGAGCGCGCTGCCCATGAGGCTGTTGGTGGCCATGACGCGGTACTCGTAGTGGGCACCGGCGGCCACGCTGAAATCATCAAAGCTGCTGCCGGCCGTGTAATACAGCGGCACCGGCGTACCTCCGACCGTTCCGCGATAGACCCGGTAGCCCGCCGCCCCGTCGGCCTGCGGCCAGGTAACGCGCACCCGGTCGGCATAGACTCCTTCGGTGGCGAACACGCCGGCCGGCGGCTCCAGCTTGCGGTAACCGTAGACCTGGGCGGCGCTCAGCGAGCCTTCGCCGCCGAACTGGTTGATGGCGGACACCCAGTAGTAATACACGACGCCGGCGTCGGCCACGACGTCGTCGTACCGGTTGGTATTGACCTCGTCCGCCGGCACGGCGGCCTGCACATCGAAGGTCAGGGCGCGGTAGAGCTTGTACTTGGAGGCCATGGGCATGGGCGTCCAGGTGACGCGCACCTTGTCCGGGTAGACGCCCTTGGTGGCGCCGATCCCGGAAGGCGGCGGCAGGCCAATCACCGAGACCTTGACCGTGAGCGTGGTGCGGACCTCGGTCTGGCCGATCGGCCAGTACCCCGTGCCGGCATCCACGCCCACGGCCACCACGGACGCCG
>CAZUYI010000180.1:4407-6012 GCA_964624095.1 uncultured Verrucomicrobiota bacterium
TCCCTCCTCGACCGAGGCGATATCCGCGTAGCCGGCGGTAATCTGGTCGAGCTGGCCGGTATTGAGGCCGCCCCCGTAACTGAGGGAGCCGAGCAGGGGCGGGACCTGGTTGGAGATCGTGACGGTATAGGTCATGGGCACGCGCGGCGCCCCGCTCGCGTTGCGCAGCGTGAAGGTCTGGTTGCTGGGGCTGGCGCCGCGCAACACCGTCTGGGTAAAGACCTCCGGAACGATTTCAATGACCGGTCGTGCCATCATGCGCAGGGCCACCTGGACCTCGCTGGTGGCGCCGCCGCCCGCCTGGGTGGCGATGCGCACCCGGCCCGTGTAGTCGCCGGGCGCCAGGCTGGCCGTCGCGTACTGGGCCGTCAGGGCCGCCGCGCCCAGCAGCGCCGAGGTCGGCGCGACGCTCAGCCAGGCGCCGCCCTCGATCACCGTGGCCGCGCAGGCAAAGGAGCCGCCGCCCGGGTTGGAGACCTGGATGACCTGGGAGGACGCGGCAGCGCCCTCGATGGAGAAATTGGTGAGCGCCAACGGGGCGACCTCCTGGCGCATGACGTTCAGGACCGTGTCCACCGTCTGCGTCAGCGTGCCGAATCCCGTATAGACAATGGAGGCCCGGCCGGTATAGGACCCCGGGGCCAGGCCCGTGGTTTTATACTTGAACGTGAGCGGCTGGGGCGTCGTATCGTTCAGGACGCCGCCGCTGGGGAGCACCGAGAACCAGGGCGCATTGGTGCTGATCGAGTACGGGACCTGGCCGGGCCCGGAATCGGTCATGTAGATCACGTTGTCGGCCACGGCCTTGCCTTCCATGACCTGGTTGGAGGCGCCAGGCGGGTCGAACGTGACGGCGCCGGACACGGTGAGGGCCACGGGGAACTCGTTCGAGTAGCCGTAGCCGCCGCCTGCGCGCATGACCTGGACAGTACCCGTGTAGGAGCCCGGGGCGAGTCCGGCTGCCGTGATGAGCAGCGGGTTGGTGAAGACCGTGCCCACGGGAATAAAGGCCGCGTTGGTGGCGAGCGTCAACCACGGCGCCGTGACACTGAAGACGACGTCCAGGCTTTCGGGGTCGGCGGCCTTGTCGAACTGCCGGATGCCCAGCGCCAGGTTGGTCGAAGCATCCTTGAGCATCGTGATCTGCAGCCGGGCCGGTATAAAGACGATGTTGGGGCTCGGGTACTCGTAGGCCCCGACATCCACGACGGGGGCGGCTCCGGCTCCCATGATGCGGGGCATATCGAGCATGGCGACGGACTCGGCCATCATCCAGGCCTGGCTCGCGCCGCTGTCCACGTAGACCGAGTTGGTGGTGAGGCGCCAGTTGTGGAGGCCCGGATCAATGAAGCCGGGCTCATTGGTGCGGTTGCCGGACGACTCGGGCAGCGGGTGGGACGAGATCTCGTAGCCGCACTGCTCGAACCGGTCGGTATTCGAGGCCTGGTCCAGCAGGATATCGTCGTCGCCCAGCGCGGCCGAGTTCTGGAAACTGAGGACATTGGCGACCACCAGGTTGGTCGTATTGCCGTCGTAGAACCCGCCGCCGCCGACGGCCGCCGTATTGGCGGCCAGCGTGCAGCTCTGGAGTTCGGACTCGCCCGT
>CAZUYI010000181.1:0-3116 GCA_964624095.1 uncultured Verrucomicrobiota bacterium
TAGGCGGCCGTGGCCTTGTTCATGCCCAGCAGCTCTTCGAGCTTGCCCGGGGCGTTGCCCGGCGTGTCCACAATCAGCAGGATCGGCCGCTTGCGCGCGGGCGGCTGGGCGCCATCCTCCTCGATGGTATCGTACACCGCCGCAGCCAGGGCATAGGCTTCCTCGAGGCCCAGCGCGCCTCCGTAGGAGGCGGGAAAACGGGGATTCCGCCGGCGGGCGTCGTTGGCCAGCACCGTCACCGGCTCGCCCTCCAGCCGGGCGCTGCCCCGGACGGCCGAGGGCGCATAGTCCGGGTCCCAGGACCGGTTCCCCATCCGGCCCTCCTCGAAGGAACCCGGGTCAACCAGCCAGTCAATGGCCTCGCGTCCTTTGCCTATATAGTTCATGGATAACGCTTTCTGTTTCATTGCGCCCGCGGCCGGGCGCGGGACAGCCTTCACTCCGGGGGTGCCCGCCGGACCGACGCCAGAAAGCGGTCGAGGGTCCATTCGCTCAGCGCGGCGGGCTCTTCGTTGCCATACAGGCGCCAGAGGTCGGTGGCGTCGCGGATCCCATGGCGCATGGCCGCGTCCAGGCGGCGCTGCTCGCGTTGCACCAGGGCGGCCGAGCCGGTCTTGCGCCAGGCGGCCAGTTGCGCGGGCGGCAGGGCGAGCGTCTCGAGGACGGCGCGCCGGAACGCCCCGATGGTGTCGTCCACCAGGACGTCGCAGTCCCGCATGATGTAGCGGTGCTTGGCGCCCGTCGTGCGCCACACGAGCGCCTTGTCGGCGGCGTCAAATTCCTCGCGGCCCATTTCCTGCTCGATCACTTCCGGGCCGGTGAGCCCGATGCGGCCCTGCTCGTTCATGAGGACGGCGTCGGTGGCCATGGTCACGAACCCCATGCCGCCGAAGGCGCCGATGCGGCCGCCGCACAGGGCGATCACGGGGACGTGGCCGCGGGCGTCCTGGAGCGCGTCCATGATCTCGGCGTGCGCCAGGAGCCCGGCATTGGCCTCGTGCAGGCGCACACCGCCGGTGTCGAATGAAATGACGACCGCCGGCCGGCGGCCGGGCGGCGGCGGCCCGCCCGGGGCGGACTCCAGGCGGCGGGCCGTCTCGACGGCCAGGCGGAGGGTCATGAACATCTTGGCGCCGTTCACCTCGCCGATGCCGCCGCCGAAGAAGCCGCCTTCCATGGACACGAGGAACACCGGGCGCTCCCCCAGCCGGCCGAGGCCGGTGGTCATGCCGTCGTCAAACTGGGCCAGCTCGCCCAGGGCCGGTAGGTGCGGACTGACGAGCCGGTCGCGCGGGCCGAGCAACTCCCGGAACCCGTTTTCGTCGGCCAGGCCCGTGGCCCGCTCGCGGGCCGTGGCGCGCGAAAACGGGCGGTCCTGCAGCGCGGTCCAGGTTGAGGGCGTGTTCATGGGGTGCCCGGCGCCTCCGCAAGCCCGCCCGCATTCGCCACGGCCTGGTCGAGGCGCCGGACCACGACGGGCGGGGTGGCGGCGTTGTCGTTGATGTCCGCGTGCACGTCGCCCAGCCCGGTGCGGCGCACGTACCGCTCGAGCACGGCCTGCCAGACGGCCTCGAACCCGGCCGCCTTGGTGCGGATCTCGAAGCGCGCCTGGCCGGTCCCGGGCGCGTTGCGGAGCAGGACTTCCAGGTCGCCCGACGACACCACGCCGGCATGGGCCCAGTCGGCGCGAATCGAGCGCGCCCGCGGCGTCGGACACGTGACCGTGATCGAAACGACAGCCATGGAACACTCCTTTACCAGGTATGAAAGCGGGCCGGCGGCTCGTAGAGGCCCCCGGACCAGCGGACCAGGTCGCGGAGGCTGCGGGCGGCAAGCAAGCCGGCGTTGGCGCGCGAGCGGTCAATATCCAGGTCCTGGGGCGTCTGGACCAGGCCCCGGGCGCGCAGGGCGCGCCGGCGGTCCTCGTCGAGACGCATCCCGATCTCCGTGTAGCCGGCCACGGCGGCCACGGCGGCCATGCGCTCCTCGAGCGAGCGGCAGCGGGAGAGGCAGGCGATCCCCTCCTCCGTGACGAGGTGGGTGATGTCGTCGGCATAGATCATGACCGGCGGCTGCGGGAACCCGAACTTTTCGGCCAGCGTCCAGGCATCCAGTTTCTCGACAAACGTCGGGCGCATGCCCTCGGCGAACGTCTCGACCACCTGGACCACGAGCCGCGCGGCACGGGCCCGATCCACTCGCGCTGGGCGGCAAACTCGGCGCCGGCCTGGCGCCAGGCCGGGCTGTCGTGGCGCCGGCCGTGGGCGTCGCCGCCGATGTTGGGCGCGCCGCCGAACCCGGCAATCCGCTGGGAGGTGGCGGTCGAGCTGTTGCCATACTGGTCAATTTGAAGCGTGGACCCGACAAACAGGTCCACGCCGTACAGTCCGGCGGTCTGGGCGTACGCCCGGTTCGAGCGCATGAAGCCGTCCGGGCCCACGAAAAACACGTCCGGCCGCGCGCGCACGTAGGGCTCCATGCCGAGTTCGCCGCCCGGCGCGCAGACGCTCCGGACCCAGCCGGACTCGATGGCCGGGATCAGGGTGGGGTGGGGATTGAGCATGAAGTGGGAGCAGACCTTCCCTTTCAGGCCCAGCGTCTCGCCGTACGTCGGCAGAATCAGCTCGATGGCCGCCGTGTTGAAGCCGACCCCGTGGTTGAGCGTCTGCACCCCGTACGGCGCGTAAATGCCCTTAAGGCACATCATGGCCATGAGAATCTGAGTGTCGGTGATGGCCGCCGGGTCGCGGGTGAACAGCGGCTCGAGGTAATAGGGGCGGTCGGCCTTCACCACGTAGTCCACCCAGCTGGCCGGGATGTCCACCCGCGGCAGCGACGCGCGGAACTCGTTCACCTGGGCGATGACCAGGCCGTCCCGGAACTTGGTCGCCTCGCAGAGAACCGGGGTGTCTTCCGTGTTGTAGCCCGTGAACAGGTTGCCCTCCGGGTCGGCGGCATCCGCCGCCACCAGCGCCACGCGGGGCGTCAGGTCCATGAAGTAGCGCGCGTATTGCTCCAGGTAGGTGTGGATCGCGCCGATCTCGATGCGGCCCGCGTTCAGCAGCGCGCCCAGGCGCGCCGATTGCGGCCCCGAATAGCAGAAATCCACCCGCCGG
>CAZUYI010000181.1:3126-6001 GCA_964624095.1 uncultured Verrucomicrobiota bacterium
TCGTCGCGCTCGCGGGCGCCTCCTACGAGCGCGCGCCGGGCCAGGCCCTGCTCGAAGAGGTCCAGGTGCTCGGGCAGGGCCAGGACCGACTGCACCAGGTGCAGGTCGTGCACCCGGGCGCGGTCCACCCGCAGCAGGGCCCGCGCCAGGAAGTCGGCCTGCTTCTGGTTGTTGCCCTCGAGCGCCACGCGGTCGCCCGGCTCGATGACCGCCTCGAGCAGCGCGACCGCGGAGCCGGGCTCGATCCAGGGCCCGGCGCCGCGCCGGAGCGGGTCGGCGCGCCGGCGCCGCGCCTGGCGGTTGGCTCGGAGCCGGTCCCAGCCGGAGGCGTCCGGCGCGGGCGGCGTCGGCGCCGCGCCGAAGATGTCGTTCAGGAAGCTTGGAGGAGTGGGGTCCATGCGGGTGGGGGGCGGTTCAGGCGGCCGGTGTGCCGGCCAGGGTCATGATCAGGTCGCCGACCTTGACAGGGCTCTTGTTGGCGGCGGGCAGGCTCTCGATCGTGCCGTCCGCCGGGGCGTAGACGTCGTTGAACATCTTCATGGCTTCGATCAGCGCAATCACCTCGCCCTCGCGCACGCGGGCGCCGGGCGCCGGCAGCGGGCGCTGCTGCGTGTCGTGCGCCGGAGCCACGTAGAGCGTGCCGGGAATGGGCGCCTTGACCGCGATCGGCCGGCCCGCCGGCGCGGGCGGAGCGGCGGGCGCCGGGGCGGACGTCGCAGGCGCGTCCGGCGGCCGGGCGGGCGCGGGCGGAGCGGCGTGATCCGCCCGGGCGTCCTGCGGCGCGGCGCCGCGCGCGCCCGCCGTGCGGATTTCAACCCGGTCATGACCGATAATCAGCTCGGCGATGCCCAGTTCATGCGCTTTCTGCATCAACTCGATGAGGACCTCTTTATTCATCATGGCCGATTCTCCTGCCTCGTTCCGGGGATGTGACGTCCACATGGGTTCGGGCCGCCGCGGGCCCCCGTTAGCTGAAAAGCGACAACAGGACTCCAGCCGCCAGCGCCGAGCCGATGACGCCCGCCACGTTGGGGCCCATGGCGTGCATCAACAGGTAATTCTGCTTGTCGGCCTGCTGACCGACCACCTGCGCCACTCGCGCGGCCATGGGTACGGCCGAGACGCCCGCGGCGCCGATGAGCGGGTTCACCCGCCCGCCGGTGGCCCGATGCATGAGTTTGCCGAACAGCACGCCGGAGGCCGTGCCGATGCAGAAGGCCAACAGGCCGAGCAGCAGGATGGAGAGGGTTTGCCAGCGCAGGAAGGCCTCCGCGCTGGCCGTGGCGCCGACCGTCAGCCCGAGGAAGATGGTGATGATGTTGATCAGCTCGTGCTGGGCCGTCTGGCTGAGCCGCTCGACGACGCCCGCCTCGCGCAGCAGGTTGCCGAGCATAAGCATGCCGACCAGCGGCGCGGCCGCCGGCAGGAGCAGGCCGACCAGCGTGGCCACCGCCACGGGGAACAGGATTTTCTCGCGTCGCGACACGTCGCGCAACTGAGTCATGACCACCGCGCGCTCGCGGGCCGTGGTCAGGGCGCACATGATGGGGGGCTGAATGGTCGGCACCAAGGCCATGTAGGAATAAGCCGCGATGGCCACGGCGCCCAGGAGGTGCGGCGCCAGGCGCGAGGTCAGGAAGATGGCCGTCGGGCCGTCGGCACCGCCGATGATGCCGACCGACGCCGATTCGGCCGGGGAGAAGCCCAGGGCCAAGGCGCCCATCAGGGTGGCAAATACGCCGAATTGAGCGGCGAACCCGAGCAGGAGGGTCTTGGGATCGGCGATCAACGGCCCGAAATCGGTCATGGCGCCTACGCCTAAAAAGATCAGCGGCGGGTAAATGCCCAGCCGGACGCCTTGATACAGCCACCACAGCAGTCCACCCGGCTGGCCCTCGTGCGGCGCCTCCATCAATCCGGCCTGCGGGAGGTTGGCCAGCAGCATGCCGAACCCGATCGGCAACAGCAGAAGCGGCTCGTAGCGCTTCACGATCGCCAGGTAGAGCACCAGGCCGGCCACGCCCAGCATGACGGCCGTTCCCCAGGTCAGCGCGGCGAATCCCGTCTCCGCGCCGAACCGGGCCAGGCTGTCCAGTGACGCTTTCATTCCGTCCCTTCCCGCCGGGGCCGGGGTCTTGACAGGCGCCCGATGAGGGCCACGAGCGCCCAGAGCCCCATCAGCCCCACCAGCGTCACGCCCATGCCCAGCAGCGTGATCGGCAGGCCGACGGTCAGCACCTGGTGCATGGTAGTCTCCCGATCAGGCGTCGCCGGCGCGGGCCTCGAGGCGTTTCAGGATCGCCTGCCGGCCGTCGCGGATGTGACGGACCAGGAGCGCCTCGGCCGCCCGCGACCGGCCCGCGGCGATGGCTTCCACGATGCGGCGCCGCTGCGCCTGCAAGGCCCGGCCGCGCGCCGGGGAGTCCGCCCCGAACCAGCGGAACGGCCGGCTCAGCCGGATCAGCCGCCGGAGATAATCCTCCAGATAGCGGTTCCCGCACCGGCGGCAGAACAGCTCGTGAAGCTCGTCATCGGTCTCCAGCGCGGCCGCCGGGCCGATGTCGTCCGGAGCCGCCTGGGCCGGCCCCGTCCGGGCCCGCAGCCGGCGGACGTCCGCCGGGGTAATGCGCCCGCGGGCCAGGCGGAACGCCAGTCGCTCGAGGGTCGCGCGCAGTTCATACAAGTCGCGCACGTCCTTGCGGCTGACGGGCCGCACGCGCCGGCCGCGCCGCGGGGCGTAGGCCAGGAAGCCCTCGTCGGTCAGCCGCGCAAAGGCCTCGCGCACGGGCGTTCGGCTGACGCCCAGCGAGCGTGCAACGGCCGTCTCGCCCAGCTTCACGCTGGCCGGCCAGCGTCCGGCAAGAATGCCGTCGAG
>CAZUYI010000182.1:0-5995 GCA_964624095.1 uncultured Verrucomicrobiota bacterium
TGGCGGACCGGCCGCTGACCCGCGCGGTGCAGCCGCAGGCGGGCCTGGCGCTGGTAAAGGAGCCAGAAGTCAGGAGCCGGGAGTCAGAATAAGATTGGTAAATCGCTAGTGAAATCGCTATCGCGATCGGGATCGTTCTGATTCCAGCTCGCCCGGCTATTCTGACTATCACGCACGGGCGCCGGGCAGAACCCAGGTCGCCCCAGCAGGGAGAGACGCACCATGACCGCCAGGCACACGTGGGTACAAGAAGGCGTAGCCGCCGGGCAGATCGCCATCGCGAAGACCGCCGGCGAGACCGAGCGATTCGCCGCGGCCGAGCTGGCCAAGTACATCCGGAAGATCTCGGGCGCGGCCATGCCCGTGGTCGAGGGTGCGGGCCAGCGCCGGCGCCCCTCCATCCTCATTCTCGACGCGGCGCGCCCCTCCAACCGGAAGGTTCTGGCCGGCACGCCGGCGGACCGGCTCCGGCACGACGGCTTCCTGATCCACACCTCGGGCCGGGACCTCGTGATCGCGGCCCGGGAGCCGTCCGGCGTGCTGTTCGGCGTGTACCAGTATCTCGCGCTCGTGCTGGGCTGCCGGTTCTATGATTTCGGCCCCGAAGGCGAGGACATGCCCTATTCCGACACGATTCAACACGAGTCCGTTGCCATTCTGAAAAACCCGCGGCTGGTCTACCGCGGGCTGCAGGAGGTGAACGACCTGCGCCGCCTGGACTGGATGGCCAAGAACGGATTCAACTACGTGCGCGTGAGCCCCACCACCATGGCGTTGTGGGACGAGCAGTCCGGGCCCTGGGTCGCCGCCGTCAAGAAGCGCGGCCTCCGCATCGCCTACGCGCACCACATGTTCCAATCGCTGCTGCCGCGCGAGGTATACACCGACGAACACCCCGAGTATTTTTTGCGCAACCCGGACGGCAGCGTCAGGCACCGGCCCCAGTTCAGCTGGCGGCTATCCAGCCGGGAAGCGCTGCAGGAGGTCCTCTACGGGCTCGAGCAGTTTCTGAGCCGGCACCCGGAGATCGACATGTTCGACTTGTGGCCGGACGACGGGTTCGCCCCGCTGGACGAACAGGAGTACCTGGAATTC
The DNA here is from genome assembly GCA_964624095.1 of uncultured Verrucomicrobiota bacterium. Taxonomy (GTDB): domain Bacteria; phylum Verrucomicrobiota; class Kiritimatiellia; order JAAZAB01; family JAAZAB01; genus CAZEVX01. The sequence continues at coordinate 1,096 of CAZUYI010000182.1, forward strand.
ACCGGGCGGAAGCTGGAGAAAGGGGACTGGGAGAAGACCTGCCACGGCCACGTCCCCACCGGGCGGCGGGGCGACCCGAACAAGGCGCGGGCGTACGCCCTGCTGGCGAAGCAGGTCGCCGACGCGCTCGCCCCGAAGTTCCCGAAGCTGGTCATTTCCATCCTGAACTACTGCGACCTGGTCCAGCCGTGTCCCGACGTCACGCTGCCGCCCAACGTGGCGCCGGTGCCGACGATCTACTGGCGGTGCATCAAGCACCCGCTGTTCGACGAGCGCTGCGTCTACAATTCGCAGTTCAAGGCGTCGCTGCTGGAATGGACCGCCCTGTATCCCGGCCGGCTGATCTTCCTCTATGAGTACTACATGGGCATGAACGCTCATGCGGCGCTCCCGTACCCGTGCCTCACCAGCCTTTTCGCCGAGTGGGAATGGCTCGTGAAGATCGGGATCGGCGGCGCGCACATCCAGTCGCTCGACACGCATGCCGCGTCGTACAACATCAATTACCTGGCCTTCGCGGCGCTGGCCTGGGAGGACCCGCCCACGCTCCGGCAGTTCCTCAAAGAATATTGCACGGGCTTTTTCGGGGAAGCGGGCGAGGCCGCCTACCGGGTGTACATGTTGTGGGAGCAGGGCTGCCGGAGGGCGCCCGAGGACACGCAGCCGGGGCTGGGCTTCTTCTGCCTCCTGGGCCCCGAAGCCCAGTGGCGCCAATGCCGCACGATCCTCAACCGGGCCATCGGCGCGGCGCATGATCCCAAGGTCATCAGCCGGCTCGCGCGCCTGATGATCCTGGTGGAATACGCCGTCCAGGTCTCGGCCATCGCGCGCCCGTACCATCGCCTGGCGCTGGCCATGCGGCGCGGCGAAGAGACCACGACGATCGAACGGCAGTTGCTCCCGGTCCTGCCGGCGCTGGATCGGTTCGCCCGGCGCCTGGCCGAAGCGGGGCAGGACATCCTGAGCCGGTCGGTGCCCATGGACATCGTGCCGCCGCGGCGCCGCGATGAAGACCGACCCAACCCGTTCGCGCGGACGCTGAACCAGCTCCTCAAGAAGCCGCAGGCGCGCCGGGAGTTCAACCCGGATATCGCCGAGGCCGAGCTGGCCCGCAAGGGCCGGCGGCGGAGGAAGGCGGCGCGCCGAACGGGCAGGACCGCCGGACCTGTCGGCCGCCCAGCGAAACAGGCCTGACGGCCCGCCATGGAGTCCGCGGGTATTGACATCTCGATGAAAGGGTTGACCATGCACCAGCCCATGCGACTGTTCTTGATCATCGGATTGGCCGGAACGCTGGCCGCGGCGCGGGCCGAGACGAATTCAGGCGTGACCTGGCCGGCGGAATGGAGGGTGTTCGGCCCCGTGCCGCCCGTTGCGGGGGCGCCCGTGCCGGACGGCGCCGTCGGGCACGCGGCGCAGCCGGGCCTGGCGCGCAATCCCGCGGTTCTCGAGTTGGGCGGCACCCGGTACGCGGGCCGCGCGGTGACGCCGGACGCGGACGGGCGGATGGACCTGGGCGCGCTCTTCGGGGGCGTGCCGCGCGGCGCTGCGGCCTTGCTCATGGCCCCGATCAAGGCCGAGCGGGCTGTCACGATTCGCATGGGCGCGGGCGCCGACTGGTGGATGCAGTGGTGGCTGGATGGGAAACCGGTCTATGACACGCTGGCCGGCGGGAACCGGCAACTGGTGATCAGCCCGAGCGACCACGTGTTCGAGCTGGCGCTGACCCGGGGCGAGCACGTACTGTCCGCGGCGGTTTTCGCGGGCAAGAGCGGCATGGTGCTGGCCGTGGCCGGCCCGGGGGACGTGGCGCCCAAGCCGATTTCCGCCGCGTCGCACGTCCCGGGCGTGACCTGGCCGGCGGAGTGGACGGTGTTCGGCCCGGGAGCCTCCATCGCGTTTCGAAGAACACCCGACCGGGCCAAGCTGCTGCCGGGCGCCGCCCTGAAAACGATTCCCGCGGAACTGGAGATCGGCGGGAAAACGTTCCCCGCGCGGACCGTGCGCCCGGAGAACGGCCAAATAGACCTCGTGAAGCAGGTGGGCGTGAGAGCGGCCTGTCAGCCGGTGTATTTCCTGGCGCCCGTGCGGGCGGACGCCGACACCACGGTGACAATCGGGGCCGGGGCGGGCGGCTGGATGCAATGGTGGCTGGACGGCGAGCCGGTCTACGACACGCTGTGGGGAGGCGGGAGCAGCCAAAAGCATGTCAGCGGCACGGACAACGTATTCGATCTCGCGTTGACCCGGGGCGATCACGTGCTGGCCGTCACGGTGGTCAGCGGGCACATGGGCTCCTGGAGCTTTGCGGTCGCCAGCCCCGGGGAGTGGCTGGCCCAGCCTTCGGCATTCAACATCCTCATGGTGGCGGGTCAGCGGCAATATGTATCCATGCAGTGGTCGTATCCCATTAATTTTCCGGTGGCGTTCGGCCTCTTCCGGCGCGCGTGGGCGGCGGCCGCCACCGACCGGCACAAGGCGAATGCCGGCTTGGCGGCCGCCGACAACCGGCTTCACGATTTTACGCGCGAAACGGATTATCCCGCCATCCGCGCGGACTACGAGGCCGTGCTGGCCTTGCAGGGCATCGGGCCGCGCGAGCAGGCCCGGGCGCTGCTGGGGATCGGGGAGACGTTCCTGCGGGAGCGGCAGTACGACCGGGCGCGCGAGCAGTTCGCGCAGGCGGGCGAACGGGGCGGCGACCCCGGCTGGGCGGCCGAGTCGCAATTCGCCGCGGCGAAGTCGTACCTGCAGCAGCGCCGGTACGAGGACGCCCGCGCGGCGTTCGAGCGCTTGGCAAGCATGGACGGGGTGGATCCCCAACGAGGGCTGGGTTGGGAAGCGCGGGCGCTGCTCGAGGCGATCCGGCTGAGGCCGCTGATCCGGGCCGGGCATCCGCGTTTATTCTTCAACGAGGAGACGTGGCCCGCGGTCAAGGCGCAGGCGCTGGGGCCGGAAAAGGACCGGCTCGAAGAGATGAAGAAGTGGGTCCTGAACGTCGAACGGGACCCCATCCGGGGCTCCGACCTCGACTGGGGCAAACGGGCGATGGACGCGGCCTTCGTGTACCGGGTGACGGGCGATCCGGCCGTCTTCGAGCGGGTGCGGGCGATGCTGCGGACCTCGGTGGATTATTATGGATCGCGGCAGGAATTCAACGCCGGCGTCCAATCCCGGCTCGCGGCCATGGCGGCGCTCGACTGGGTCTGGAACGACCTGCCGCCCGCGGAGCGCGAGGCGCTGGCCCGGGACCTGATCCGCTACGTCTATTCCATGTACGTGGAAGACCGCATCCGGAACAAGCTCCAGACGCGCCGGACGCAAGCCGGAGAAACGGGCGGCGGGTTCGACTACTACGAGCGCAAGATCCCCTGGTTCGCGGCCGTGGCGACGCTGCACGACTGGGCCGATGACCTGGACCAGGCGCGCGGGCTGGCGATCCTGGGGTGGGGCTACCTGACGTGCCTCGAGGAAATTACCGACAAGCTGGAGCGGCGCGGGGATGACGGCGCCGTCCGCAGCGCGCTGGAATACTATTTTGCGGCCTCGCTCAATCCGCTCTGGCCCTTCCTGTATTCCCTGCAATCGGCGGCCAGTACCGCCGTGGATTCCCGGATGGCCGGCGTGTTCTCGCCCGACTACGTGCTCCGCAACACGCTCGATGTCGTGCCCCACTACATCCGCCACTTCGGCTACTGCCGGTCGTGGCGCAAGAACGGCGGGCTGATGTTTGCCGACCCGCTGTACGATCACCTGGGCCACTACATCAATCTCTTCGGCGCGACCTATCCCGGCGAGGCGGCCATCGCCGGGCACCTGCGCAGGCGCATGCAAGAGACCGGCATATCCGACGCGGGCGAGTACTCGGTCTACCCGTTCCTGGTAAGTCCCGAGGGCGCGCCGGAACTCGGCATCCCGCCCGGCATGCCCCTGGCGCGCCATTTCGAATATCTAGGCCAAATCCTGATGTCCTCGGGATTCGGGCCGGACGATGCCTATGCGCTCTTCTCCTGCGGAGGCAACCGGAACGAAGCCGACTTTGATGCCACTCATTTCACGATCTACCGGCAGGGCTATTTGGCGCTGGACAGCGGGACCCGGGCGCAAGACCAGCCGTCGCCGGTCAGCGGCAACAACTACACGCACCAGACCGTGGCCCACAACGGCGTGCTGATCCACATGCCGGGCGAGACGCTCGTGGACCTGGGCGGCAACCCGGTCCAGGCCAACAGCGGCGGGCAGCGCAAAAAGCCGTTTTTTGCCAAGCTGCTCGCGTTCGAGACGGACGCCGCGCTCTTCGCCTACATGGCCACGGACGCCACGCCGACCTACCACACGAACAAGTGCGCGGAAATGATGCGCCAGGTCCTGTTCCTGCCGCCGGGCCATTTCGTGGTGTTCGACCGGGTCGCCTCGAAAAAGGCCGAGTATGCCAAGACCTGGCTGCTGCACACGGCCAACGAGCCGCGGATCGCGGGAAAAGAGTTCCGGGCGGACCAGGACCGGGGCCGGCTGTACTGCCGGACGCTCTACCCGCCGGACGCCGTGCTCGAGCCGGTCGGCGGCCCGGGCAGGGAGTTCTGGGCCGACGGGAAGAACTGGCCCATTCCGGAGAACTCGCCCTACCTGGAGAGCATCGGCATGACGAACGGGATGGTGCCCGAGAACATCGGCCGGTGGCGGGTCGAGGTGAAGCCGGGCGCGTCGCGCGAGCAGGATTGGTTTCTGCACCTGATCCAAACGACGGACCAGACGGCGGAGGCCATGACGCCAAGCCGGGTGAACGATACGGGCGCAGTGCTCGAAATAAGCTTTACGGCAGGCGCGCGGAGCTATGGCATCACGCTGAACAAGCGCGGGGAGGTGGGCGGTCACATCCGCATCGCGGAAGGAAGCGAGG
>CAZUYI010000183.1:0-5945 GCA_964624095.1 uncultured Verrucomicrobiota bacterium
GCCGACACGACGATGCGCAACGCGATCGGCGGGCTGGCCGAAAAAATGGCCTGGGCGCTCGCCCATACCGAACGCCCGGTCCCGATCATCAACGCCGGCTCGGGCAAGGACCAGCATCCCACGCAAGCGTTGCTCGACATCTACACCCTCCAGCGCAGCTTTGAGACCCGCGGCGGCATTGACGGCAAACACGTGGTCTTCGTCGGCGACCTCGCCCGCGGGCGCACCGTCCGGTCGTTGGCCTACCTGCTGACCCATTACCGCGATCTCACGCAGTCCTTCATTGCGCCGCCCTCCCTGCAGATCGGCGCCGATATTCTCGACCTGCTCCGCGCGGCCGGCTGCCGCTACGAGGTGAGCGACGATTTGGCGGCGGCTATTCCGCGCGCGGACGCCATTTACATGACCCGGATCCAGGACGAGTGGGATGCCGCGGGCGAGACGCGCGCCCCGCTCGACCTCGCCCGCTATTCGTTTTCCGCCGCCGACCTGGCCCGGCTGAAGCCCTCGGCGGTGATCATGCACCCGCTGCCGCGCCGCGCGGAAATAGACATCGCCGTGGACGGCGATCCGCGAGCCGTTTATTGGCGACAGGTCCGTAACGGCATGTGGATCCGCGTGGCGCTGATGGCGACGCTCTTTGAGTGCCGCGACGCCATCTGCGCCTTCCGCGGCAAGTGAACGGGGCGCCCCGGACACGCCCTGCGCGTGGCGGCACGGGCCGCGCACAGGCGCCCCGGCAGGCCCGGGGTCAGTCCGTTCGGATCTGGCCGGCGCGGGCCAGGCTCCGGGCTTCCACGCTTTGAATTTCCACGAATCCCTGGGCGCTGATGGGATTCAACCCCGCGCTGGCTTCCATCGAGGAATCGGCCGGATTGTAGAGCGAGCCGGGGCAGTCCGCCAGCCGCTGGAACAGGATGTTGCCCTTGTACAGGCCCACGTCCACCGTGCCGGTGGCGGGTTTAGCCATGACGTCGAGGGCCGCGAGAGCCGCCGTCGTGGCGGGATCGTAATAGCGGCCGTCGTAGATCTGCGCGGCCACCAGGCCTGAAAGCGAGCGGAAGAGCGCCGTGGCGCGGCTGTCCAGCACGGCCTGGTAGACGAAGGCCAGGCACCGCGCCAGCAACTCCATCCCGGGCGCCTCGTAAACGCCCCGGCTCTTGGTGCCGATGATCCGGTTTTCCAGGGCGTGCTTCAGCCCGATCCCGTTCCGGCCCCCGATCGTGTTGGCCAACCGCATGGCGGCCAGCGGGGTGACGGCCCGGCCGTTGACGCGAACGGCGCGCCCGCGCACGAACCGGACCCGAACCCGCTCGACCCGGTCGGGCGCCTCGTGCGGCCAGACGCCCATGGTGGGCGTGACGATCGTGCACGGCGTGGCCAGGCTCTCGAGATCCTCGGCCTCGTGGGACAGGCCGGCCAGGTTGGCGTCCGTGGAATACTTCTTGCGTCCGCCCGCGAAGGCCTCGATGCCGAACCGCGCGAGATAGGCCGCCATCTGGGTCCGGCCGGGGAACTCGTCCAGCAGCGCGGGATCGCGCCACGGGGCGTAGACCTTCATGTCCGGCGCCAGGGCATGGGTGTATCGCTCGAACCGCACCTGGTCGTTGCCCCGTCCCGTGGCTCCGTGCGCCAGCACCGTGCAGCCCCGCCGGCGCATCGCGGGCAGGAGCCCGCGCACGGTTACGGCGCGCGCGATCCCGGTCGTGTTCCAGTAGCCGCCGTCGTACATGGCCTGGGCCTTAATGACCTCGAAACAGGCTTCAGCCATGGCGCGTTTCAGGTCCACAACGGCCGTGGCGGCGCCGCAGGCCGCCATGCGGGCCCGGATGGCCCGCATGTCGGGCTCATCCGGCTGGCCCAGGTCGGCCGTAAAACAGACGACGGGTACGCCCAGCTCGGTGAGCTTCCGCGTGATGGTGCGGCTGTCCAGGCCGCCCGAGGCACAGAACCCGACGGTTTCCGATTTCAAGTCGCTCAGGTGCATGCGGATGGGTCCTTCCTGTCGAATACCCGGCGGATGGTGTCGCCGGTCACGGCGCGGATCGTGGCCTCGTGGAGGCCCCAGTACGGCAGAATATCCTCGACCAGCGACCGGTAAAGGCAGAGGGACGGATAGCCCGACTCGTACGGCGCGTACAGCTTCTCGCTCAAGGCGTGCGGCGCGTGATCGGTTTCGATCCAGTCTATGGCCCCTGCCTTCAACGCCTGGCGCAGGGCAATGGTGTCGGCCGGCTCGCGCAGCGGCGGGTTCACCTTGTAGAGCAGGCCTTCCGGCCCGCGCGCCAGCATGGCGCCCGTCCACAGCAGGTGGTGCGGCGTGACGCCGCAGGTCAGGGCAAGGGTGCGGCGGGCCGTTTGGACGCGCTCGAGTCCGGCGGCGGTTGACAGGTGGCAGATGTGCAACGTGCCCCGGAACCCCGCCGCGGCCGCGAACGCGACCTGATCGTCTATGGCCGCCGCCTCCGCGGCCGGCGGCCGGGCCGCGCCGTGGCTCGCGGGGCGGCCCGGGTCAAAGCGCGTGGGGGAAAGCAGGTCGCTTTTTTCGGCGTGCACCGCCAGGACGCCCTGGTACCCGGCGTCCGCCAGCACCTGATAGAGGCGCCGCTGGTCCGCCGCCGCGGGCATGCCCAGGGCGCCCGTGGACGGGCCGGCATAGAGCTTGAGTCCGGCCACCGCGGGGGCTTGTCCGGCGAGCCGGACGGCTTCGCGCACCTGGCGCTCGTCGGTCGTCAGGCCGAGATACAGGCGGTACCGTCCGGCCGCTTCGCGCGGCACCAGCGCCAGCCGCTCGAGCATGGCCTGCTCGGTGAGCAGCGGCGGATCCGTGTTCGGCATGTCGAACACCTGGTCAACGCCCTGGGCATCGCAGAGCGCCATCACATGCGCAATGGTTTCCTTGTGCGCCTGGCGCCCGTCGCGGCAGTGAACATGGGGATCAATTCTCATGAGGACGCCACCAGCCGCTCGAGCGCGGCGCGAATGCGAGGATAGGCCCGCATGATGGACTCGGCCCGGCCGCGGCTGGCCGGATCGGCATGCAGGGCGCGAAAATGCTCCGGATGCGCGAGCAGCGCCCGCTCGGCCCAGGCGCCTCGGTCCGCCAGGCGCTCGACCAGCGCCGCGTGCACGGAGTCGGACACGTAGCCGGCCTCCCGCGCAAGGCGCCAGGCGCGCGCATCGAGCGGCACCACGCTCCGCGGACGGAGCCCCATCCCGGTCAGCACGGCGAATCCGTCTTCCAGGCGGTCCACGTAAAACACCGCGCCGACCAGGCGCCCGCCGCCGCGCTCGATCATCGGGCGCCAGAGGTCGCGCACCGACGCCCCCTCGTTGTTCAGGTCTGCCACGTGCAGGACGGCCCGCCCGGCGATCTCGGCGCCCAGCGCCCGGCCATCCTTGTACAGCTTCAGGTGCGGCGTCTTCAGCCGCACGGCCACCGGGTTGGAGAAATCCCAGTCGCGCGATTCGCCGCCGGAGATGACCTCGAACGGCTCCGCCAGCGACCGAACCACGTCGGCCAGGGCCTCAATGGCCGCCGCGTAGTAGGCGCCGTTTTTTTCAATGGCCGTGCTCTGCACGTAGTAGGGCCCCACCTGGCCCGACGTGTAGGGGAACCAGGGCGTCCGGGCGTCAATGAAACGGAAGGCGCCGGTCTGCAGCAGATACCGCAGGTGCTCTGCCTGCCGCTCGCGGTTCGGTTCGTCGGTCATCGCCCACGTCCACGTCGTGCCAGCCGGCGGGCCCGGCCTCGGCGCCCGCCGCCCTGCCGTCCGCCAGCAGCTATCCTAGCGCAGGCGGGCGCGGGGTGCAATCCTTTCGCATGGAATGGGGATTTACAACCCGCGCGGATTGGCTACACTGTCCCCGGCTGGCACATCCCCGGCCCCCGATGAACACGAATCCACAAGCAAAGGCCTTGAACGGCGTCCTGCAACGCGAGAACCCGGCCGTCCTGGCCCTGCTGTCGGAACGGGGCCGCGCGATCTATTTTCCCCGGCAGGGCATCCTCTCCCAATCGGCCGAGGCCCGGGGCCGTCCCATTGACGCCACCATCGGCATCGCGCTCGAGGAGGACGGCTCGCCCATGTGCCTGTCCAGCCTGGCCCGGCAGGCCACGGTGCCGTCCGGCCAGCTCGTCTCCTATACCCCCAGCTCCGGGCGCCCCGACTTGCGCCGGCTCTGGCAGCATATGTTGTACCGGAAAAACCCGGGCCTGGCCGGCGCGCCGGTCAGCCTCCCGGTGGTCACCAGCGCCCTGACGCACGGGCTCAACCTCTGCGGCTACCTGTTCTGCGAGGCGGGCGACACCCTGGTCCTGGCCGACCTGTTCTGGGAGAATTACGAGCTCGTGTTCGAGCGCGCCTACGGCGTCCGGCTGGATCCCTTCCCGATGTTCACCCCCGCCGGCGGCTTCAACCTCGATGCCCTGCGGAGCCGGCTGCGGGCCGGATCGCCCCGCGCGCGCCTGCTGCTGCTCAATTTCCCGAACAACCCGGCCGGCTATACGCCCACGCAGGACGAGTGCCAGGTCCTGGCCGGCGTCTTGCGGGAAGCCGCCGGGCGCGGCCCGCTGCTGGTCCTGATAGACGACGCCTATTTCGGGCTCGTCTACCGGCGCGGCATCTATGCCGAATCCGTCTTCAGCCTGCTGTGCGGCCTGCACCCGAACCTGCTGGCGGTCAAGCTGGACGGGCCAACCAAGGAGGACTATGCGTGGGGCTTCCGTATCGGCTTCCTGACCTTCGGCGTGCGCGGCGGCACGCCGGCGCTCTACGAGGCGCTCGAAGCCAAGACGGCCGGAGCCATCCGCGGCATGATTTCCAACGCGTCGGCCCCGGCGCAGGCCCTCCTCATGGGCGCCTATGCCGACCCGTCCTACGACGCCGACAAGCGCGAAAAGTTCGACCGGCTGCGCGCGCGCTACGAGGCCGTCGTGAAGATCCTGGCGGAGCATCCCGAGTACGCGGAGGCCTTCGAGGCCCTGCCCTTCAATTCGGGCTATTTCATGTGCGCGCGCCTGCGGCACGCGGACCCGGAACGCGTCCGGCGGCGGCTCCTGGACCGGTACGGGACCGGCGTGATCGTGATGCGCGGGGTGATCCGCATGGCCTTTTCCGCCGTGCCCCTGCGGCTGCTGCCGACGCTCTTCGACAATCTCTACCGCGCCGCCCGGGAGGAGGAGCGCGCGGACCCGGCCTGGCCGCCGCCCGGCGAACTCCGCTCGGGTCCCGACGCGGCGACGTAATCGGGGCGGCCGGCGGGCCGCCCGGACGGGAGAGGAGCATCCTGTCATGGCGTATGAAGTCCTGGCGCGAAAATGGCGCCCGCAACAGTTTGACCGCGTGGTGGGGCAGGACCACGTGGTGCGCACCTTGACCAATGCCATCCGGCTCGGCCGCATCGCGCACGCCTACCTGTTCGTGGGGCCGCGCGGCGTGGGCAAGACCTCGCTGGCCCGCATCTTCGCCAAGGCCCTCAACTGCGAGGCCGGCCTGAGCCCCACGCCCTGCGACCGGTGCGAGTCCTGCCGGGAAATCCGGGAGGGCGCCAGCCTCGATGTCCACGAGATAGATGCCGCCTCCAATCGCGGCATTGATGAAATCCGCGCCCTGCGCGACACCATCAAGTACATGCCCATCCGGCGCTTCAAGATGTTCATCATTGATGAAGTCCACATGCTCACCCCGGAGTCGTTCAATGCCCTGTTGAAAACCCTGGAAGAGCCGCCCGCCCACATCAAGTTCCTGATGGCGACCACCGAGCCGCAGAAAATCCCCGCTACGATCCTGTCCCGCTGCACCTGGGAGTAGCGGTACTGGTTGTCATGGATATCCACGGTGAACGATCCGCTGTAAACCGCCGCGCCGTTCTTTTCCGCCAGGTCCAGGATTCGCTCGCATTCCGGGACATTCACCGCCACCGGACTGCAAAGGAAGATGGGC
>CAZUYI010000184.1:0-782 GCA_964624095.1 uncultured Verrucomicrobiota bacterium
GGAGTTCTGGGCCGGCGGCCGGAACTGGCCGGTTACCCAGTATATGCAGAAACTCATGGTTGACGAAGCCGGCCAGCCGACGCCTGACCGGAACCTCTATGGCCAGTGGCGGATGGAAATCTCGCCGGCCGAAGCACGGACGCGGGACCTGTTTTTGCATCTCATCCAAGTGGGCGAAAAGGCGGCCTTGACGGCCATGACGCCCTCGACGCTGATCGAGGATGAGCAGACCGCCGGCGTCGAGTTCCAAGCCGGACCACGGACCGTTCGGGTGGTGTTCCGCAAGAGCGGGGACGTGGGCGGACACATCCGGATTGCGGAAGGCGGCGCCGTGCTGGCCGACCGGCCGCTGGCAACGGCCGTTCAGAAACAGGAAGGCCTCGCGCTGGCGAAGTGACGTCCCGCCGGATGTGCTCGTGGTCCGCTCTCGTCGGCCGTTATCGTCCGCCGGAATCGGAAGAGTCGGTTGACGAGCGCGGGCGACGAGACCGGCGGACGATGATGGTGATGCGAGCAGAACGAAAGACGGGAACCTCGCGAACGACGAAACGCGTACGCGAACGGGAAACCGGCAGGGAGACTATCCGCGATGACACACAGGCAACCGGCGCTGTGGGCGGTGTGCGTGCTGAGCGCGATCGTGGGCTGGATCGGCTTCGTGCAGGCAGCCGGGCCGGCGGGCGGGCTGGAGTCCGAGTATGACGCCCGGATGGAAGCCGGCCGCACGGCCATGCGCACGTACAGGGGGCAACGGCTCGCGGAAGCGCCCCGCGCGGCACGGG
>CAZUYI010000184.1:792-4062 GCA_964624095.1 uncultured Verrucomicrobiota bacterium
AAGGCCCGGGCCTTGCTGGCGTTGGCGGAATCCCTGCATGAGGATCGGCTGAATACGGATCGGGACGCGATCCGGCGCCTGTGCGAACAGGTGCTGGCCCTGGAGCGGGCCGGCCCGTCGCAGAAAGGCGAGGCCGCGGTGCGCCTGGGCGACACGTGGCGGGACGAGAACCAGTTCGAGCGCGCCCGGGCGGCGTATGCCCGGGTGATCACTGCCCGGGCGGAGCCCTTTTTGAGAGCGTCGGTCCTGCACGAGGCGTACTGCAAGACGGCGCGCGCGTGGCTTCAAGAGGGGGTCCTCGAGGAAGCCCGGCGGGTCCTGGACGAGCGGCTGGCCGCGGACAAGCTGACCAACGAGCCGGTCCTGCGCGCGGACGCGGACTCGCTGAAGGAGGTGATTCGGCTGGCCGCGACCTGGCGCGCCACGGAGCAGGCGCGGGCTGAGTCCGCGAGGGCGGCGCTGCGGCAGGCCCGGGCGCCCGGCGAGCGGGCGCGGGCCGTGCAGGCGCTGGGCCTGCTGCGCGTCGCGGAGGCCGGTCCGGACCTCGCGGCGGCGCTGCGCGCCGAGCCCCCGAACGTGCGCTGCGACGCTGCCGTGGCCCTGGGCCGGATCGGCGATCAGCGGGCAACCGAAGCGCTTGCGGCGGCGCTTGGCGACGGGGACGCGCAGGTTCGCCGGGCGGCCGCGGAGGCGCTGGGCAAGATCGGCGACCCGCGGGCGATTGAGCCACTGGCCGCGTGCCTGAAAGACGAAGCCGCCGCTGTGCGCCAGGCCGGCGCGCGGGCCCTGGCGGCGATCGCGGACCCGCAGGCAGCGCGGGTGCTGACCGGCTTGCGGCAGGATGCCGACCCCGCGTTGCGTCAGGCGGCCATCCAGGGCCTGGCCCGGGCGCCCGCCGGCGAAGCGGCACCCCTGCTGATCGAGGCCATGGACGATGCCGACCCGGAGGTGCGCCGGCTGGCGGCGGAGACGTTGGGCCGGGCAAACGCCGCGGTCGCGCTGGACCCGCTGATCGCGGCGTTGCGCGACAGCCAGTGGCGGGTGCGCCGAATGGCGGCGGAGGCGCTGGGCTGGTACGGGGACGTGCGGGCCGTGGCGCCCCTGGTGCCGCTGGACACCGATCCCAACCTGGCCGTGAAGCAGGCGGCGCGCGCGTCGCTCCGGACGCTGACCGGCGAGACGGTGCAGCCGACGCAATGGCAGGCGTGGTGGGACCGGCACGCGCGGAAGTAACCGCGTCCGCCGGCGCGCGCGGCACAGGCAAGAGGGAGCCGGAGTTGCCGACGAGTGCGCGAGGCGCGGACTGAGTTTTGTCAGCGCCTGCGCCGGCGGCGTGGACGTGCTCATGAAAACCCGCCCGGAGTGGGGTCACTATTATCCGGAGGTCCGGCCGGGCGCCTTGACGGCGTTCTGCTGGAACACCGGCTTCGGCGATTACCTCAAGCGCGTGATCGACGAGATCGTCCGCCGCTATCCCTTGAACGGAATCTTTGTGGATGGCCTGACCTACGGCGACCTGATCTGCTGCATGGGCTGCGCCGAGACATTCAAGGCCGAGGTCGCCATCGCTCCGCCCACGGTCAGAGACATGGACTCGCCGCTGTACCGGGTCTTCAAGGCCTGGTCGTACCGCGAGTTAGCCCGCTATCTGGGCGACGTGAGAACGGCGGTGTCCAGCCGTCGAGCGAAGCGCTGGCGGTCACCGCGAAGGACGGCTGCAGCGTCGTCCGGATTCCGCGCGTGCATATCCATGATGTTTTGCCTCGGAGGGCGGCACGAAGCGGAACATGGCGTGGAACCGCTACCGGTTCAGCGCGCCGCTCCGAAAAGGGTCCAATATCCTACTGGTCAAGAAGACGCACATCGGCCACGGCCGGGCGTTCTGTTTGCGGTTGCACGCGCCGCGGTATCCGGTGACGGGATCCTCGCGGCCATGAGCAAATCCTGCGTCTCGTGTGGGCGGCCGATCGGCATCCGGGGGTAGCCCGCCGTCGGGGGGGGATGATGAGCGACATGACGATTCGGCGGTTCGAGCCGACGATGGCCAATGACGTGGTGGCGATCTACAATCACGTGACGGTCCGGACTCCGTTCTGCTATCCCATCACGGCGGAGCTCTTTGCCGAGGCGGTCACCATGCGGAAGGAGTTTGATCCGGCCGGGCTGCTGGTCGCGTATGCGGATGGCCGGCCGGCCGGGCTGATTCATGCCCATGCCATCGAGAGCAACGGGGCGGCGCAAGGATGTGTGGCCCTGTTTCTGGCCAATCAGCGTGCGGTCTGCCAGCGGCTCCTGGCGGCGGCGCTGGCCCATCTGCGCCAGCGCGGCGCCAGGGGGTGCTCGGTCACGGCCAACCCGGCGGCACGTGTATTCTATGCCGGTGTTTTCATGGGAATGGAAGTTCTGCTGTGGCGGGGATACTACGCGGTCATCAACTCCCTCGAGCGCGAGGCCTTTGACCAGACGTGCGAGGGATTTATCATGTCGAAGAGCCTCGAGCGGGAACCGGACGTTGAGCCGTACCCCGCCGATATCACGATGCGGATCAACCATGACGAGGACAGCGGCTCTTTCTATACGAATGACTCGATCGAGGCCTATGCGGGCGAGGAGCGGATTGGAGCATGCCCGTATCATTTCCTCAAACGGCTGTCGTCGCATCGGGGGCAAGGGATCGGCCAGATCGGCATCAGCGTCGACGCGAGGTATCACCGGCGCAGGATCGGGTCGGCGTTGCTCACGCGAGCGCATCGCGAGCTGTACCGAATGGGCGCGAAGACCGTGATCCTGGCCACGAATTACGCGCTCTATCCGGCCATCAAACTGTATGAGAAACTGGGATACCGCCAGGAGCTGATCCCCCTTCGGTGCTATGCGAAGGCAGCACCTGCCAGCTGAGCAAGACCTGGCGGCGGTCCGACCCCAATGCCGGATCCCACTGCCACACCAAGGGACCCGTCGGCGCGGCGTGATACACGGGAGAGACGACCATGATGCTCCAATACGGCCTTGTCCTGTTGGCGGGACTGTGCGGCGGGTTGTGGCCGGCGGCGGCCCGGGCCGGCACGGAGCGGGTAGCGCCGCCGGACATTGAAACCGTCATCCGTTCCGTGCGATCCGGCCGGCCGCGCCTGTTTCTCACCGGCGAGCGGCTGGCGGCCATCCGGCAGAACGGCCTGTCGGAGGAACAGCAGGCCTGGCTGGAGACACTGAAGCGCAAGGTGGACGAGTATTCCGACCCGCCGGCGCTGGATGCCGGGTTCCTGCTGA
>CAZUYI010000184.1:4072-5900 GCA_964624095.1 uncultured Verrucomicrobiota bacterium
CCGCGCACGCCGCGCTGGCCTGGCTGCTGACCGGTGAACGGGACTACCGCGACCGGGCCGTGGCTTTCCTGGCCCATGCCGTGGCCGAATGGGAACTCATCCGGGCTCATAACCGCAATACCTACAGCCGGGGATTCGTCAAGATGGATGCCCTGTCGGCCTACGACTGGCTGTACAACGACCTGTCGCCCGCCGAGCGGCAGGCCCTGGGCGCGCCGCTGTTCAGGACCGTGCACGCGTTTTACTGGGACTGGTCCAACCGCGAAGGGCGTCTTCGCCCCTTTCCGTACGATTTCCCCATGTCCTATTCGGACTCGATCGTCGGCTGGTATCTCGGGCTGGCGTTCCTGGGGGCGGGTATCGACGGAGCGAGCGATGACGCCTGCCTCGAGCTGCTGCGCGACGAATACCACAACTACCTGGCCTGCTTCCGGGAGGACGTGCCGGAGACCGACGGCATCCGGCTCTGCGGCGCGATCGGGTATTTCACGCAGTCGGCCGGCTTCAAGATCAACTTCCTGGACGCGTGGCGCTCGGCGATTGGCGGCTCCTTCGTGCGGTACATGCCGCAGATTGCGAATGTGCCATATTACACGCTCTGGGCGACCATCGAGCCGCGGCGCGCGCCGCCGCTGGAATACGGCTGGGCGGACGCCTACCACACGCATAATCAGATGGACACATTCTGCTATCCCGTCTTGAACCGGGTTACCGACCTGTTCGCGGACCTGGGCGATCTCCTCGACGCGGATGCGCTGGCGGCGGCGGCGCAGGTCCAGGCGCCGGTCGAATTTGACCGCTTCCTGGACTTCGGCATGAACTACCTCACGCCCGCTTCGCCGCTGCTGATGCACCCGCGCCGGCTCGGCGAGGAGGCGGTGGAGGCCGGGCTGGCGCGGTTGCCGCGGGCGCGGTACTTCCCGGACCCGGTCGGGCACCTGTTCATGAACAGCGGCTGGGGCTCGAACGACACGTACGCGATGTTCATCGCCGGGCGCCAGCGCGTCGCCCGCAAGCATTACGACGAAAACCATTTCACGATCTACAAAAAGGGATTCCTGGCCATGGACACCGGCGCCCGGGCGGCCAACATCCAGCCCGGCGACAGGGATGTCCCCAATGGGGATATCCCCACCCGGCATGAGGTCAACTATTATTACGACACCGTCGCCCACAATTGCGTGCTGATCCGCATGGACGGCGAGGACTTGCCGAAGAAATACGGCGGCCGCAGGAACCTGGTCAACGCCGGGGGCATGAACCTGAATTTCGGGGCGCAGGTGCGGGCCTTCGAGACCGACGGGCTCGCCACCTACATCGCCAGCGACGCGACCTCGTGCTACCACTCGAACAAGGCGGCGGAAGTGGTGCGCCAGTTCCTGTTCGTCTACCCGGACTGGTTCGTGGTGTTCGATCGTGTGGAGTCAAAGGCCCCGGGTCAGACGAAGACCTGGCTGTTCCACACGCAGATGGAGCCGGCCGAAACGGGCGACACGTTCCGGACGGAGCACCGGGACGGGGCGGTGTGCGTGCGGACGCTGCTGCCGCGGGACCGGGCCTCGGAGAAGATCGGAGGCCCCGGCAAGGAGTTCTGGGCCGACGGCCGGAACTGGCCGCTCGGGCAATACATGCGGGACCTCATGGTCCAGGACGGGCAGCCGACACCCGACCGGCACCACTTCGGCCAGTGGCGCATGGAGATTGCCGCGGCCGCGGACCGGCCGCGCGAGCTGTTCCTGCACCTGATCGAGGTGGGGGACAAGGCGGCGCTGACGGCCATGACGCCCTCGACGCTGATCGAGGACGAGCACACCGCCGGCGTCGAGTT
>CAZUYI010000185.1:0-5891 GCA_964624095.1 uncultured Verrucomicrobiota bacterium
TCGTGTGGAAGTCCCAAGGACGGCCGCGCCGCTCCTGGCCCAGCTCGACGGTCCGGGAAAAGACCGCCAGCGACCGGGCCCGGTACAAGTCCGTTTTTTTTACCGGCGGGCGCTCCTCCGCGCCGCAGACCGCCACGCTCGCCGCAAGCCCAACCGCCCATCCGATTCGACGACCCTTCATCGTGTGCCCTTTCCGCAAACGCCCCGCTCCGGAGGCCGCGCGCGCGGCGGCGGAGCCGGCGCCTTCATGCCTCCGTCCCCGCAGGCGCCCGCAGGGCAGGCGGCGCGCCGGCCGCCACCTCAAACCGCTCGACGAACGGCCCGACGCGCCGGGCCTGGCGCCCGCCCATGGCCAGGAGCACCTCCATGCCGCGCGGCGCCTTCAGCCGGCCCCGAACCCGATCCCCGTCCCGCCGCCAGGCGACCTCGATATGGCCGAGCGGGGTCGGCACGCAGCCGGACGCGGCCTCGACGGCCGTGAACTCCGGGGCAAACCGCATGCGGCGCCAGGCCGCGGCCTCACGCCGGACGCCGAGGGCGATGAGCGCCAGGAACTCGATCGGAAACGTGGCCCAGGCATGGCAATAGGCGCCCGAGCAGCGCGCCACGTGCTTCGGGTCAAACCACCAATGCTCCGGAATGGTCGTCAGCCCGCGCTCCTCGGTCCAGATACGCCAGAGGCGGCGGATGTAGTCGAGCAACTCCCGGCGGTAGCCCTCCCGATACAGGGCGTGGAGGGGATAGTAGAGCGCGGAGGGCGCAGGCCGGAAAGAGCCCGGGCCCGACTCCGTGCCGACCTTCTGCAGCGCATCCCACACGGCGGCGGCCAGCGTGCGGCGGTGCGCGCCGGCCAGCCCGGTCAGCAGCAGGGACGTCATCATGGAGAACTCGAAGTGGGGCGCGGGCGGAGGGATCGGCTCGAAGCGCGGGGAGAGCACGTCCCGGAAATAGGGGAAGCCGGGAATCCGGAACCGTCGGCGCATCTGGCGTTCGAGGTCCTCGGCGCGGGCTTGAACCCGGCGCGCATCCGCCGCCGCGCCCGAGACGCGCCAGAGCCGGGCAGCCGCGCGCAGCGTCTCGAGGTAGTGCAGGTTGTGCGCCATGGAATAGCGCGCGGCGCCGGTCATGAACAGGCGGGGCTGACTCAACCCCAGGCGATAGCTGTACCCGCGGAAGTCCGAGGGCAGCAGCCCCCCGCCCCGCCGGGTCTCCTGTTCGAGGAAGGCCAGCGTGCTCCGGACCGATCCAGCCGAGTCGCGGAACACGGACAGGTCGCCAGTCCACTCGGCGTAGTCGTCGAGGTTGGCGACCCACGTGCACGCGATTTCCGGCAGCACCCAGTTGTGCAGCATCGAGGGGGCCACCGGATAGACGAGCCCGTTCGGCGCCGTCTGCATGCCGATCTGCCGCAGGCCGCGCGCGATGATCCGCGGGTCGTCCAGGAGGTACAGGGCCGTGGTGCTCGCCCCGCGCAGGCCCCACCACTGGCCCTGCTCGCGCTGCGGGTCGTCGCACAGCGCGTCCTGCATGCAGCATTCGAGCGACTGCGCAGAGGCCGCGCAAATCCGGTCCAGCGAGGCGTCCGACGAGCGGAAGCCCGCCCGCCGGTCCAGCGGGTAGGCGATGGCCCGGACTGACGCCTGGATGCGCAGCGGGGTTTTGGCGCCGCGGACGGTGACGACGAGGTACCGGAAGCCGGAATAAAAATACACCTCGTGCCGGGTCGTCCCGCGGCGCAGGACCAGCCGGTGCCCCAGCGACATCGCGTTGCTGTCCGGGCGCGGATCGCTGACGAGCGGGTCGCCGTCCGGGCGCCGGATGTCGCACAGCAGCAGGTCCAGGCACTCGCCGCCGCGCGAGCCCTCCACCTCGAGCACGGGAAACCCGACCACTTCCCGGCCGAAATCCAGGCAATACGACGCCGTGCGGCCGTTCGGCGCCGGATGGGCCGTGAACTCGCCGTACGCGCCGGCCGCCCGGAGCGGCGCCGGGCGCCCGGTCCAGCGGGTGGCGCCGAGGAAATACGACACGCTCACGTCCTCGATTCCGGCCACCGCCCGGCCGGCGCCGGTATTGACCAGCGCGCGCGGCGGCTGCAGCGCCTCGTGCAGGGGCGGCAGGCCGCGTTCCGAAAAGTCGGGCCATGGCTCCGCGTACGGGACGTGCGGAAACAGGGGCGCTTCCCAGTCCGCGTCGTCGTAGCCGGGCCCGGTCCAGCGCCCATCGTCCAGGCGGGCGTCGAACTGCTCCTGGAAATCCGTCTGCACCGACAGGCGCGCGTGGGTCCGCAGGTGCCCGGGCGACAGGCGCACCTTCCACCCCGCGCCCGTGGACACGGACGTTCCCGCCACCGCACCGTCGAGAATCAGCCCCGCCCAGCCGGTGTGCAGGTACTTGGCGGAATGGACGCCCATGCAATGGGTCAGCAAGGCCATCGCGTTTTCGCCCCGGTGCAGGAACGGCGCAATGTCCACCCTGTCGAACGGCCAGGCCCGCTGGAACCCGCGCGCCGGCCCCTGCGCCACCCGGCGCCCGTTCACGAACAGGCGGTAGGAGCTGTCGGCCGTTACGGCGATCGGCGCCGAGCGCGGCACGCGTTTCAGCCGGAATGACGTCCGCGCCTGCACGAACTTGTTGACCAGGTCCACGCAGGGAGTCCCATGCCAGATCCACATGGCCGACTCGAAGGGGCGGGGCTGTTCTCGATCCGAGGCGCTCCGTGAGCGGGCGGCGGGGGTTCGCATGGGTTATTCCTTTCCTGAGCGGGGAAGCAACGGGGCGGTAACATCGAAGCGCGCGGAACACGGGCCGGCGCGGCGCCAGGCCCGGCCCGCCAGCGCGAGCGTTGCCGTCATGCCGCGCGGCACCTCCAGGCAGCCCCGAACCCGGCGGCCATCCCGCTTCCACGCGACGCGGATATGGCCGAGCGGGGTCGGCAGGCACCCGGACGCGGCGTCAACGACCGTGACATCCGGCTCGAACCGCACGCGCCGCCAGCCCATGGCGTCGCGGCGGAGCCCCAGCAGAAGCAAGGTGAACAGCTCGATCGGGTAGGACGCCCAGGCGTGCGGCGCCGCCCCGGCGAGCATGGCCCGCGGATCGAACCACCAGTGCTCGGGAATGACCGTCAGGCCGCGCTCCTCGGTCCAGATGCTCCAGACACGCCGGATATACCGCACCAGCTCGCCCCGGTACCCGGCGCGCAGCAAGGCATGGAAACACTCGTACAGGTGGCCCGGGGTCGGCTTGAACGCCGGGTCGCGCCCGATGCGCTGGAGCAAGTCCCACAGGAACGCCGCGAGGTCGGCCTGGCGCCCGCCGGCCAGACCGGTGAGCAGCACCTGCGTCACCATGAAAACAACATAGGACGGCATCGGCGGCGGGATCGGCTCGAAGCGCGGGGAGAGCGCATCGCAAAACCAGGGGAACGCCGGGACGCGGAACCGGCGCATGGCGGCCGCCTCCAGCGCGCCGGCCCGCGCCCGCGCCCAGCGCGCGGACCCGGCGTCCCCGCAGGTCCGCCAGAGGGCGGCGGCCGCCCGGAACGCCCGGAGCGCCTTCAGGTTGTGCGTCAGGCAATAGAGCGCCGCACCGCTCCGGAACCGGGCCGGATCGCTCAGGTACAGGCGGTGCTGGTATCCGCGGAAGGAGGTGGGCACGAGGCCTTCGTGGCAGTCGGCCTCGCCGGCGGTAAACTCCAGGACGCGCCGCACCGACTCGGCGCTGTCCCGGAAGACGGAGCGGTCGCCCGTCCATTGGGTGTAATCGTCCAAGTTGACGATCCAGCCCCAGGCGCATTCAGGCAGAATCCAGTTGTGCAGGAAGGAAGGCGCCGTCGAATAGACCAGTCCGTTGTCGGCCCGCTGCATCCCGATCTGGCGCAGGCCGCGCGCGATGACGCGCGGATCGTCCAGCAGGTAGAGGGCCGTGTTGGCCGCCGCGCGCAGGCCCCACCACTGGGCCTGCTCGCGCGTGGGGCAATCCACCAGGGCGTCCTGCAGGCAGCATTCGAGGGACTGCCGGCAGGCCCGGTAAATGCGGTTCAGCCGCGCATCCGACGTCCGGAATGCCGCCCGCGGGTCTTGCGGATAGGCAACCTGCCGGACCGCGGCCCGCACCCGCAGCCGCGGCGCGCCGGCGCGCACGGAGAGCACCAGGTACCGGAACCCGGAGTAGACATAGGTCTCGTGGCGGGTGACCCCCCGGCTCAGGATGAGGCGATGCCCCGCCGACGTGCCCGCCGGATGCCGGCGCGGATCCGTGAGGCGCGGCACGCCGGCCCGGTCGCGCACCTGGCAGAGCAGGATATCCAGCGGCTCTCCGCCACGCGCGCCGCGCACCTCGAGCACGGGGTAGCCCGTCACGGAGCGCCCGAAATCCAGGCAATAGGACGCCGCTTCGCCCCGCGCGGGCGCCGGCAGCGACACCTCGCCGAACGGCCCATGTTGCCGGAGCGCGCGCCGGCAGGCCGACCATGTCGGCTCGCTGAGCGCGTGCGCCAGGCTGACGTCCTCCTCGAGCGCGGCGGCTCGGCCGTGCGCCACGGCGACGAGCGCGCGTGCCGGCCGGACCGTTTCCTCGAGCGGGGGCAGGCCGCGCTCCGAGAAATCCGGCCAGGGCGGCACGTAGGGCGGAAACAGGGCGGGCGCCTCCCACGCCGAATCGTCGTACCCCGATTGTTGCCAGCGCCCGTCATCGCGGCGCGCGTCGAAATGCTCCTGGAAATCCGTCTGGCAGGAGATGCGCGTCAGGGTCCGCAGGTGCCCGGGCGACCGGCGCACCTTCCACGACGGCCCGGTCGAGACGCGCACGCCGCCGCATTCGCCCTCGAGGATGAAGCCCGCCCAGCCGGTATGCAGGTACTTGGCGTTATGGATGCCCAGGCAGTACGCCAGCACCGCGATCGCGTTGTCGCCCGCGCGCAGGAACGGCGCGATGTCCACCCGATCGAACGGCCAGGCCTTCTGGAATCCGCGCGCGGGGCCCTGCCCTACCCGGCGCCCGTTCACGAACAGGCGGTACGCGCTGTCGGCCGTCACGGCTACGACGGCCGACCGCGGCCGCCGCGGTAGCCGGAAGGACATCCGCGCCTGGATAAACGCGTTGACCAGGTCCATGAACTCGGCCCGATGCCAGATCCACTGCGCCGACTCGAAGAGGCGATTCATGGCTCCCCTGTCCCTTCCCTGCGCGCCCCGGCGCCGGACGGCTCGACGTCCTGTGCGCCGCGCGCGGAGTCCAGCACCGTAAACGACGCGGAGCGGCGTCCGATGACGCCGCGGCTGTCTTCGGCCATGACCGTCAGATAGTAACAGCCCGGGCTCCAGTCCGCGGCGCGGATTGCCAGTTCCCCGGGCCGCGGCGCGCGCGGCGCGGCATACAACTCGCGCTCGCCGAGCTCGCGATTCCCGGCGACCACAACAACCCGGCGCACGGTCAGCGGCGCCTTGACCTCGACGCGCGCCTCGACAGGCAGGGTGTCGCGCGGCGCCAGGACCTGTACGTGCCGTGTGGACCAGCTCCGGCCAATGCGCGGAACCTCGAGCCGCGGCGACAGGAACACAATGTGGGGCCGCGTTTCCCGGGCCAGGGGCACGTGCACGAGGTCCGGCCCGTAGGCGTTGTCGTACACCCAGAGATTGGCCCGGTCCTGGGCGCCGGGCGGGCCGCCGATATCATCGTACAGCCGGACGGCGCCGTCGGGCTCGGGATTGGCGAACCGGTTCCCGTAGACAAGCGCCAGGTCGCGGGGCGCGCCCCGGATGGCCACGTCCACCGGAATCTGCGGATCGCCCGGGAGCGCGTGCGCGGCGCGATAGCGCGTCGCGGCCTCGCGATCCTCCAGAAAGGTATTGTGGCGGATGATGATGCGGTCTCCGGCCACGCTCAAG
>CAZUYI010000186.1:0-5827 GCA_964624095.1 uncultured Verrucomicrobiota bacterium
GGCCGTGGCCCGCGTCGTGGCGGCGGCCGCGGCGTAATGCGGCGTAGCCACGAAGGTGAGGTCGCCGGGCTCCGCTTCGCGGATGCCGGCGAGTCGTGAAATCACGGCGTGGAGATCGCCTTCCGCGCGTCCGTTCAGCCGGCGGGCAATGTCTTCGACGGTAAGTGTCATGGCGTGGGGTTCCCGGGGGCGGCGGGTGCGGAGACGGGCGGGGATTCGATCGCGTGCTTGTTCAAGATGGCCAGGATGGGCGCGGTGATGTCCAGGACCGGGTCGTGGTACACGACGGCTTCGACGCTGTTGAGCGTCTTGCCGGAACAGTCCAGGACGATCCGGATCCCGCGCTCCTTCACGTAGGCCGCGATCACGGCCCGGATGTCGGACACCAGTTGTTGCTGGGTCTGTTTCATCTGGTCGCCGAGCTGCTTCTTGTAGTCGGCGTCGAACTCGGACAGCCGGGTGTCGGCCGTGCGGTAGGCGTCGAAGGCTTCTTCGGCCGACTGGCGCGCGCGGCGGCGCTCGTCGTCGCTCAGCGACGCGTCGCGGGCGGCGGCCCCCTTGGCCTCCAGGGCCTCCTTGAGAGCCTTGGCCTGCGCCATCAGGTCGCGGCGCTGGGTTTCCAGGGTCTCGAAACGCGACTTCAGCCGGGCATTCGCGGCCCGAGTCTTGTGGTAGTCGTCGAACAGGCGCTCCATCGAGACGACCGCCACCTGGCCATCCAGCGGCGCCTGGGCGGGCGCCGCGGGCGCCGCGGCCAGCAGGACTGCCCCCAGCCAAAGGGCCTGAACACGCAGGGTCATGGCATCCTTTCTCCCGGCCGGCCCGGTCAGAATCCGTAGCCGAGCCAGAAATTAAAGCGCCCGGACGTTCGCTCGATGTCCGGCCCGCTGATCTCGAGCGGCCAGGCATAATCCACGCGGATCGGAAATCCGGGAATGTCCAGCCGCAGCCCGACCCCGATATCCGAACAATAGTCTAGCAGATCGACATCGGCAGGCTCAAGCCACACGTTTCCGATATCATAGAAACCGGCGGCGCGCAACAGGTTTTTGTAGAGCGGGATCGTGTATTCGACCGACCCGAGGGCCGCCGTCCGGCCGCCGATGGGCATGCCCTCCTCGTAGGGCGCCACGTAGCGGTACTTGAAGCCGCGCAGCGTGCGCGGCCCGCCCAGGAACAGGCGGTCGAACACGTGAACGGTGTCGTCGTCGCCGAATTCCTCGACCGTTTCCGCCCAGCCCCGCAGGCTGAGCACGTGGTTGAACACCAGCGGGATGTAAGTGAGCAGTTCCGCGTCGAACCCGTAGACGTCCACATCGAAGCCCAGCGGGCCGCCGGAAACGCGGCCCGACACGCTGAACTTGGTGCCGCGGGTTGGAACGAAAGGCTGGTCGCGCGTGTCGCGGACCAGGCTCAGCTTGAGCGTGCTCTGGTTCCAGATGCCCGCGTCGCGGCGCAGCGAGGGGGCGGCGTTGGTGGACATGTCGTAGATGTCAATCTGCTCGAGCCGGTACTGCAGGTTGGCCCGCTGGAAGAAGCCCGGAATCGGCTTGCCCAGGGTCAGGGCGCCTCCCAGGCGCTCCTCGTTGTAGTAGTCGCTCAGGTTGTTCCGGGTGCGGTCGTACAGGTCCGCCCCGAGCGACAGCTTGCGGTCGAGGAACCAGGGCTCGACAAACGACAGCTCGTAGTCCTGGCGCTCGGACCCGGCCTGGATGCGCAGGCGCAGTTTCTGGCCGGCGCCCGTGAAGTGCGGCCAGCCCAGCAGGTCGAAGTTGCCCTGCGACAGCTCCGCGTACCCCATGAGGTCGTCCACGCTCGAGAAGCCCGCACCGACCATGAACTGGCCGGTGCGTTTCTCGGCCACCTCGAAGACCAGGTCGTCGCAGGCCGGGTCCAGGGTCTCGCGGGGGGCGCTGGAGACCGTGTCGAAAAAGCCCAGGTTGCGCAGGATGTTTTCGCTGCGCCGGATCCGGACCTGGTCGAATACTTCGCCGGGATACACGAGCAGCTCGCGCCGGATGACCTTGTCGCGGGTGCGGGTGTTGCCGCGAATGTCAATGTGGCGAATCGACATGCGGCGGCTCTCGGTGATGTCGAACACGATGTCCACGAGCGGTTCGTCCAGGCGCGTGTTCAGCACCGGCCGCACGGTGGTGCGCAGGTAGCCCCGGGACTGGTAATAGTCGCGCAGGGCGTCGGCTGATTGCTGGATGCGGTCCATGGCGGCGAGGGCGCCGGGCGCCAGTGCGACCAACGCGCGGAGCTCGGACTCGGGCGCCTGGGTTGCGCCGCGCAGCGTCCAGGTCCCAATCCGGTACTGGGGGCCTTCCTCGATGGGGAAGGTCGCCTCGAGCTTGCCGGGCGCGAACGCCTGCACCGCCGGTTCGCCGACAACGGCGTCGAGGTGGCCCCGGTTCTGATACAGCATCCGCAGCAGGGCGCGGTCCGAATCCAGCGCCTCCGGGTCGTAGACGCCCCGCTTGGTGAAGCCCGACCATAGATGCCACAAGCGTGGCTTGAGCGCGGCGCGCAGGTCCTCGGGCGGCACTGAGCGCGGGCCCAGGGCGCGCTCGTGGCGCAGCCCGGCGCCCAGCCGGCTCCAGACCCCCGGCGGCTCATAGGTGTTGCCGGTGAAGCGCACCCGGCGCAGGCTGGCCCGCGGGCCCTCGCGCACGGTCAGCACGACGCCGGCAAAGCCGTTGGACGGGTTGACCTGGAGCGCCCAGGTGGCCGCGGCGTCGGTGTAATAACGCTGCCGGTACTCCTGGAGCACCTTGCGGACCTGTACGCTGAGGATGGCGTCATCCACGGTGTCGCCGGGCTGCAGCTCGAGCCACTGCCGGACCTTGTCCGCCCCCATGACCTCGGCGCCGTCCACGCGGACGGGCGCTTCGAGACGCGGGCGTGGCTCGACGATAAAGGCCAGGTCAAACGCCGACGCGCCGGGCA
This sequence comes from uncultured Verrucomicrobiota bacterium, assembly GCA_964624095.1. Taxonomy (GTDB): domain Bacteria; phylum Verrucomicrobiota; class Kiritimatiellia; order JAAZAB01; family JAAZAB01; genus CAZEVX01. The sequence continues at coordinate 2,950 of CAZUYI010000186.1, forward strand.
CGGGGGTCAGCTCGGCGTCCACGAAGGAAAAACGCCCGGTGGCCAGGAGGGCCTTGATGTCGCCCGAAATACGGCGGCCGTCGGCTTCGTCGCCCGGCCGCACGCTGGTGTAGGCCAGGACATAGTCGGGCGACTCCAGGGCGGTGCCGCGGAACACGACCCGGATGTCGCGCAGGGGGGCGGCGCCCAGCCAGACGGGCGCCAGGAGGGCGCCCAGCAGCAGGGAGGCGGCGCGCGTGCGGGGTGCGGTCATGCCGGTGTTCCCGGCGGCGGCGCGTTGTCCGCCTGGTAGAGCGCGGGCGCCATGGTCTCGAAGCGCATGACGTCGTCGCGGAACACGAGGTTGATCGTGCCGGTCGGCCCGTTGCGCTGCTTGGCGACAATCAGGTGGGCGATGTTGGACGATTCGGCGGTCTCGGCATCGTCCTTGTACTTGTCCGGCCGGTACAGGAGGCATACCACGTCGGCATCCTGCTCGATGGACCCCGAGTCGCGCAGATCGGCCATGCGCGGCTTGCCCTCGCGGTCGCGGGCTTCCGGCGCGCGGTTGAGCTGGCTCAGGGCCAGCACGGGCACCTTGAGCTCCTTGGCCATGTTCTTGAGCGAGCCGGAGATGTCGGAAATTTCCTGCTGGCGCCCCTCCCGGCGGCGCTCCTCGGAGTGCAGCAACTGGAGATAGTCAATCACGATCAGGGCGATGCCGTGTTTTTTTTTGAGGCGCCGGGCGCGGGCGCGCAGCTCCATGATGTCCAGGCCGCCGGTGTCGTCCAGGTAGATCGGGGCCTTGCGGAGCAGGTCGGCGGCCTGGATCAGCAGCCGGTGGTTGGTCGGCGAGATCATGCCGGCGGCGATCTTGTGGGTGGCCACGCGGGCGTGGCTGCTCAGCATGCGCATCACGAGCTGCTCGCGCGACATTTCCAGGCTGAATAGCGCCACGGGCAGGGGCGGGCGGCCCGGCTTGCCGAGCACGACGTGTTCCATGATGTTCAAGGCCAGCGAGGTCTTCCCCATCGAGGGCCGTGCCGCCAGGATGATCAGCTCCTCGTTGTGCATCCCCAGAAGCATGGAATCGAGATCCGTGAAGCCGGTGGGGATGCCGCTGAGCCCGGTCTTGGACACCACGATGTGCTCGACGGTCTCCATCGTGGCGTTGACCGCGTCATGCCAGGAGACCGCCGGCCCGTGGTCGCCTTCGGCGATCGCGAAGAAATCCTGCTCCGCCCGGGCAAGCTGGTGGTCGGCGTCCTGGTCGGACGTGTAGCACTCGGACTCGGCGCGCCGGGCGCATTCCACGATCCGACGCAGGAGGTGCTGCTGGCGGACCAGGTCAATGTAGTATTCCGCGTGGGCGGCCGTTGGGATGGCGTCCAACAACTGGTTCAGGAAGGCCGTCCCGCCCGCGGCCTCGAGCTGGCCCTGCTTGGCCAGGCGGTCGGCGAGCGTCAGCACGTCCACCGGGCGCAAGGCCTTGGCCATGTCCTGCATGGCCGCGAAAATCACGGCGTGCGGGCGCAGGTAGAAGGACTCTGGCGAGAGCCGCTTCTCGATGCAAAAATCGAGGACCTTGTTGGCGTCCAGCAGGATGGCGCCCAGTACGCCCCGCTCGGCGTCTTCATTGTAGAGGGCCTTGCGCTCAAGGCCCGCCGACGCTCCCGGCGCAGGGTCGTGGGCGGCCATGACGTTACTCCCCGACGATCCAGACTTTCAGCGAGGCTTCGACGTCGGGATGCAGGCGGATGGGAACCGTGAAGACTCCCAGCTCGCGGATGGGCTCGGCCAGGTGGATGTGGCGGCGCTCGATCGTAAACCCGAGCGCCTTGAGCGCCTCGGCGATCGTGTGGGCATGAATGGCGCCGAAGAGCTGGTCGTTTTCGCCGACCTTGACCGGGATCGTGCAGGAGATTTTTTCCAGCGAATCGGCCAGCGCGCGCGCGCCCTCGCGGTCCTTCTGCTGGCGGGCTTCGCGCTCGATCCGGTGCTTCTCAAGCCGCTTCAGGGCGGCGGGGGTGACCGGCACCGCGAGCTTGCGCGGCACCAGGAAGTTGCGGGCATAGCCTTCGCTGACCTTGACGATCTGGCCCTCGATGCCCAGCCCGTCCACGTCCGACATCAGAATCAATTCGCGCGCCATAACGGTACCGGCCTTTCTATCGCACCAATCCCATGATTCGCGCCCGGCGGATGGCGCGCGTCAGTTGGCGCTGCTGCTGCGTGGTCGTGCCCGTGATGCGGCTGGGCATGATCTTGCCGTGCTCGGTCATGAACTTCTTGAGCAGCTCGGCGTCCTTGTAGTCAATGCGCCGAATGCCCTCCAGGTATCGGCACCGCTTTTCCTCCGAAAAGAAGCCGAAGCTGTCCCGGGATGCCCGTTTACGGCTGGTCTTTTTACGCTTCACACTGTCCTCCCATGGTCGTTCCCTGCCCGTCAAAACGGAAGGTTGTCCTCGTCGCCCTGCTTGTCGGCCTGCGGGGCGGGCACCGCGTCCCGCGGCGCGAGGTCCGCATCCGGCGCGGCCCCGCTTCCCTCGCGGGGCGCCTCGCCGGACGGCTCGGACTCGTCCGAGGTGCGCCGGGCCCGGTCCAGGAACTGGATGCGGTCGGCGTTCACGCGCAGCTTGCTGCGCTTTTCGCCGTTGCTCTCCCACTCGTCGAGGCGCAGTGAACCCTCTACGAGGATGGGGGAGCCCTTGCGCAAGTACTCGCCGGCGATTTCGGCCTGGCGTTCCCAGACCACGATGTCGACAAAGCACGTTTCTTCCCGGGCTTCGCTCGACGCCGTGCGGTATTTCCGGCTCACCGCCAGCCGCAGGGTCGCCACCGCCTTGCCGGAGGCGATGTGGCGGACCTCGGGGTCGCGGGTCAGGTTGCCGATCAGAAA
>CAZUYI010000187.1:0-5816 GCA_964624095.1 uncultured Verrucomicrobiota bacterium
ATCGCGCCGACGGGCAGGATGACCAGCGCGTTCCGGCTGGCCATTTCGGCGATGGACTCGAGTTCGAGCGCCCGGTTGTCCGGATGGGAAGGGCAGAGCCAGTCCAGTTCCTGTCCGCCGTCCGTCCGTTGCAGCCGGCCGGCCTTGCGCATCGTCTGCACGAAGGACGCGGGTGCCTGGCTGAGATTCCAGCAGACTTTCCAGACGTGGACTTCCAGGCCGGCACGGTGAGCCGCCGCGGTACACTGGGCGAGTTGGTCGCCATGCGCCTCGGCAATGGCCGTGGACGGCAGCACGTGGCCCGGGTAGTGGGCGGCCCCGGCCCAGAGCAGGTTGGGGAAAATGGCCGTCAGCCCGGCGGCCGACAGGATGCGGCATGTGGCGGGCCAGTCGCCGGGATACAGGCCGGTGCCGGCATGATCCCATACGCCGCGGAACTCCGGGGCGCGCGGGCGCTGGATGCGGGCGTAGGCTTCCGTCAGCGCGGCGTTCAGGCGGTGTTCGATCTCGGGGGCTTCGGTAGGCCGGTTCCCGGCCAGCGCATCGGCCAGGGCGCCGGCTTCCCGGCGAGCCGCGGCCAGCAAGGCGGTGACACGCGCCTCGTCCGGTGCGCCGCGGGCCTGCCGGGCGATGGCGGCGGATGCCTCCTCGAGCGAGCGGAAGGGGCCGATCTGTCCGGCGCGGGAGTCGGCGCGGCGGGCGGTGTCGGCCCAGAGGGCGGGCTTCAGAACGCCCAGCAACGCGGCCAGCATGCGCCGCTTCCCGGCCGGATCGCCGTCGAGCAGGACGTGGGTCATCCAGAAACCCTGGGGCGTCTGCAGCCAGGCGGGATCGGACGACACGCGCCCGGCGCTGTCCTGCCAGAAGGCGATCACGCGCGCCTGTTCGCTGGCCGGGAAAGCCGGCAGAATGTTGCTGGATTCCTGGTAGACGACGGGCGGCAGGCCGGGCGGCCCGCCCGGCTGAAAGGCGAACCCGCTCCACTGGCCGGGAGCTTTCTGGGCCTGGTATGGGCCGAGTTTCAAACCCATCAGGGCCGCCAGGCTCGGCTCGGCGCTGTAGCAGACGACGAGCTTTCCGCCGCGCCGGACAAACCGCTCGATCGCCCGCAGCATGCGCTCCGGCGGAAACGAATTATAGGGCAGGACGGCGATGCGCGCGGCCGTCAATCGCCCGCCGGCCACGGCTTCGTCGTCCGTGAGGGCGTGTGCCATGCCGGCCTCGTTCAGCCAGCGGCTGAGCCGCTGGGTGACGGTGCGGGCGAAGGCCTGTTCCGCCGCGCTTTTCAGCGAGGCGCTGCCCTGCACGAGCACCAGGTCGCACTGCCGTGCGGCGAGGCGATGGACCGTGACCTCCGCGTCCGACGCCGCATTGCCGCGGCAGGTGAGGCTGAGCCGGACCGCGCGAATGGCATCCCACCCCGCGGCCCGGCCTTCTTCGCCGGCATCCCGAACCGGGAACACCAGGGTGTTCCGGCCGGCCTGAAGCGAAGAAGCCAGCCAGAGGTACCAGCCGTCGCCGCTGCGCAGGTAGAGGCCCAGCGTGCGGATGGCATCCGGCCGCGGGCAGGTCACGTCCAGCTCGAGTTGATCGTACGGGCTCAGGTCGAGCGGCGCGGCGCGGTCCCAGTAGGCGCGATCGAGGCCAGGCCCGAACGTCACGCGGAACCGCGTGCCGGCCGGCCCGGCAGACACCGGCGGCACGCCGGCGCACGGAGTCCAGGCGCGCGCCGCGGCGTGGTCGGTCTTGGCCTCGAACAGGGGCCAGGAGGTCAGCCGGTCGGCCCGGATCGGACCGGCCAGCAAGGCCGGCAGCAGCGCGAGCCCGAGCGGGAATCCCGGGCGTCGCCCCGCATGGACAGGCAGTGCCATGAGCTACTCCGGGGTCTGAAAGGCAAGCCATTATTCAGATTTGGGCTTGTATGTACACTCCTTTTTTGGAAGCCTGACAGAGCCCGCGGCGTGCGGACTGGAGGCCGGCCCGGACCACGGCGCCCGGCACTACGGGCGCGGGACCCGTTCGCCGCGGGACCGGCCGGTTGGCGCCATGAGCCTGAAACACTGCGTGTTTTTTGATCGCGACGGGATCGTCAACGTGTCGCCGGGGCCGGGTCCCGGGCCGGATCGCTACGTCAGGCAGTGGTCCGAATTCCGGCTGCAGCCGGCGTTTCTCGACGCGTTGCGCGTGGTCCGCCGCCGCGGCTACGAGGCGGCGATCGTCACCAACCAGCGCGGCATCGCCACGGGCGAACTGGAGCGGGCGGCGGTGGACGATATTCACCGGCGCCTGCTCCTGCGGTTGCAGGCGGACGGGCTGGCCCTGCTGGAGATCGCCGTCTGCCCGCATGAAGCCGGGTGCTGCGAGTGCCGCAAGCCGGCGCCCGGCCTGCTGCTGGACCTGGCGCGCCGCCACGGGATAGACCTCGCCGCCTCCTGGATGGTGGGCGATGCCGAGACCGATGTGGAGGCCGGGCACCGGGCCGGCTGCCGGGCCGTCCTCGTGAATGGCACACCGGGCCCATCCGCCGCCGAATGGCGGCTCGACTCCATGGCGGCGCTGCCGGCCCTGCTGGAACGGGTGCTCTGAAAGCCCGGCCCGACGGCGCCCGGCCGCCCTTGGACGCACGCCGGCGTGGTCAGGTGTCCAGCCCGCGGAACCACTCGACGAGGAAGGCGAACAGGCTGGCCGCGAACAGCGTGACAACGCACGCCATGGCCGTTTTTTTGAGCAGCCCGCGGGTGGGCGGCAACAGCGACGGGGTCCCAAACTGGATGATATCCACATCCTTGACCAGCGTCTCCGCGTATTGCGCGGCTTCCGGAGCGGGCGGCGGTTGGGCGGCGTTGGTCGCGGCGGCGCCTTGCGATTCCAGGGCGCGTTCCACGTCCCGGTAGAACGAGAGCATCGTGGTGGCCGCGCCGAGCATCTGGTCGGCATTGAAAAGGAAGGATTTGAGCGCGGTATATTCCTTGTTTTCTTCCTGGCCCTTGAACTGGATGTCGGCCAGCCGCTGGAGCGTTTCGGGTGCGACGGCCCCGGTGGCCAGGGTGTCCCACAGGGGCTGGTCGTCAACGATCTTCGAGACGGTAATCAGCGGCTCGATCTGCGCCGCCCGCTCGGACAACTGCTGCACGCTGCCCTGTTTGGCGATCATCTCGGCTTGAACGATCTTGATCAGCGTCCGAACCTGGTTGAGGGACCGGCTGATGTTGTTTTTGCGGACGCTGGCCAGGTACTGGCCGATCCATTCGGCGACCAGCCGCACGGCCCGGTCCGGCAAGGGGTCCGTGGCCTCGATGCGGATGAGGTCCGACTTGGATGGCCGCGTAATAATGACCTTTTTCTGAAGGAGGAAGCCGGCCTGGTCGCCGCTGCCCGGATCGAGTTGCTGTGCCACCAGTTCGGCAATGAACGAGGATTGGATCCGCTGCAGGTGTGAAATGATGCTGGTCTCGAACAGGTCCTTGTCGGTTCGGCCGTCCACGGCGGGGGGCGGAATGACTTGCAGAAAGCCCTGCGCCGTCTGGGGCACGGGCTGCAGCAAGACACTCGCCGCCGTTGCGGCGACGGCGGCGAGCGTGGCGACCGTGATCTTCCAGCGGTGCCGCCAGATCATGCGGCACGCTTCGCGCAACGTCATGTAGTCTTCGCCGGGACGATCCGACGCGTCGCCGGCGTGCGGTCCGGGCACATCCGGTGTCGGGCACGGGGACGGCTGCTTGGGGGTCATGGGGCTCTCCTGGCCTGTAGAGTGCATGGGCCGTTATCTTAGCGGCGGGGCCGTCCGTGTAAATGCCAAAATGCCGCCCGCGGTCATGTCGGCGGCGGCTCGCCCAGCAGGGCGGCCTTGAGTTCCTCGTAGCGCCGGCCGAACCATACGCCCAGCTGGGCCTCGCGGTGGTCGAACCCGAACGCGCGCCGGCTCACGGCCAGCACGGGCGGCGCCTGGATGCGCTTGGCCACGCCCAGGCCGGTGTACTGCCGCCACCACCGTTCGAGGTCCTCCACGAAGGCGCGGGGCGAGAGGAACACGTCGTCCACGCGGCCCTCAAAGCCAAGCCGCTGCTCGAGCGTGCCGGCCAGGCGCCAGTCGAGGATGTCCTCCGGCGTGGCCCGGCGCCAGGCTTCCACCCAGCTGGCGAACAGGCGGTCGTGGTACGGGTAGCAGAGCGGATCACCCAGCCCCTGCTCGACGGCCTGGTGCGGGCCGAGTTCGGCCGAGGGCGTGAAGTCGAACGCCGCGCGCGGAATGACCTCGCGGCCGTACACGGCGTCGTTCAGGTGCCGCCCGACGGCGTACACATCGCCCTTCCAGAGATCGGCCAGCGCCGCCAGGAACCCGCCCAGGTCGCCGTAGAGCGTCGTGTAGCCGACGGTCGCCTCGGCCTTGTTCGCGTTGCAGGTGAACCCGCCGCCGAACGCGGCGGCCACGGCCGCCAGCAGCCGCGAGGACCGGTCGCGCGCCTGGACATTTTCAAGCGCAGAGGGCGTCAGCCTCAGCGTCTCGCGCAGCCGGCCGTCGGGGCTGGCGGCCGCCAGGCCGTCCACCTGCCGCACGGTGAGTGCGAGGCTGTCCTCGATGGGCAGCTCGGCAAACAGGCAGCCGAGCCCCTCGGCCAGGCGCCGCGCCGCGGCGCGCGTGCCGGCGGCATTAAACCGGCTGGGCATGGAGACCAGCAGCAGGTTCTCCGGGCTGAGTACCCGCCGGTACAGCGCGGCCGTGACGGCCGAGTCAATGCCGCCGGAAATGCCCACCACCACCCGGCGCATCCCGATCAGGTCCAGGAACTGGCCGATCCCGTACAGCAGGGCCTCGCAGAGCTCGGCGGGCCCGTCCGGGCGCGGCGCGGCGCCGGACGCCGCGCCCCACGGGCGCCCGTCCAGCGGGATGTCGAGATCGAACGCCCCGGGCTCGAACCGGGCCGGCAGCCCGATGATCCCGCCGCGCGGATCGTAGGCGCAGGTGCCGCCGTCAAACGTGTAGACGGTCTTGCCGTTGTTCTGGAGGCCCACCGAGTTGACGTACAGGATCGGCACGCCCAGCCGCCGGGCATGCCCGGCGAAAATCCGTTCCCGCGCCCGGCGCTTGTCGCGGGTGTACGGGGAACAGCTCGCGTTCACCACGAGGTCCAGCGGCGCCCGGGCCAGCAGGTCCAGCGGGGCGACACTGTAGTCGGCGTGCCAGGCATCCTCGCACAGGACCGCGCCGATGGTCAGGCCGCCGATCTCGACCGGGGCCAGCAGGTCGGCGACCGGCCGGCCGGCATCGGCCGCCAGCCGGCGCAGATCGTAAAAGTGTCGGGCATCGTCGAACTGGCGGTAATTGGGCTGAAGGGTCTTCACGGCGAACGGGCAGGGCCCGTTCCGGGGCCCGACGAACCGGCCGTCGTGGACCGTGAAGAGGGCGTTGTATTTGCGCACGCGCCCGTCCTCGTTGCGCCGGGACCAGTCCACCCCCACGTTGCCGAAGAGGATCGTCAGCCCGCGCGAGGCGGCGCGCACCTGCTCGCCGCACGCCTCGCAGTCCCGCAGGAAGGCGTCGCGTTCCCAGGCGTCGCCGAGCAGGTAGCCCGGAATGGCCAGCTCGGGAAACACGATGAACTCGCGGCCGCGCGCGCGCGCGGCCGCCACGGCCGCCAGCAACGTGCGCGTGTTGAGCGCCGGCTGCCCGGGCTCCACGCGCATCTGCACGAGCGCGGCCTTGATGCACCGGGCGCCGGGGGATGACGGGGAAGAGGCCTTGCTCATAATACACCGCTCGCGACATACCGTAGCAGGGACGCGGACGGGCCGCAATATAATCTGGCGTGGCATCG
>CAZUYI010000188.1:0-2648 GCA_964624095.1 uncultured Verrucomicrobiota bacterium
CCTCGCCTCGGCCGCCTGGGTAATGGCAATCATCTCGGCGTGGGCCGTGGGATCCTTGAGCCGTTCCACCTGGTTGTACGCGCGCCCGAACACGGCGCCCCGATGCACGATGACGGCGCCCACGGGGACTTCCCCCTCCGACCGGGCCTGGAAGGCCTGGTCCAGCGCCTGGCGCATGAACCGCTCGTCCGCGGACGCGTTCCCAGGGCTCGATGAATCGGTGTCCATGCGCTGCCATCCTGTCCCGGGCCCGGCGTCCCGCCCGTCCGCCCGGCTTCCGGTCAGGAGCCGGCCAGGTTTTTCCCCGGGGCGCATGGCCGCGGGAAGAGTCCCCATCATCGCGGGAGGCGCGTCCGGCCGGAGCCACTCTCGTCTTGACGAGACATGGGCCCCGGCAGTACTCTAGCCGGGAACTGGATGTCCTGCACGCCTTTTCCCGGAGTCTGACGCATGGGACGCGATGGGAGCGAATTAAAGAGCGCGTTCGAGCTGGCCATGCAGCGCCTCACGCAGCGCGATGGCGCCCCGCCGTCCTTGACGCCCGCGCAGAAGGCCGCGCTGGCCGAGGTGGACCGCTCGGCAAAAGCCAAACAGGCGGAACTCGAAATTCTGGGCGCCGAGCGCCTGGCCAAGGCGGCCGGCCAGCCCGAACAGGTCGAACAGATCCGGAATGAACAGCGGGCGGCCCTCGAAAAAATACGCGCGCGGGCCGAGGCGGACAAGGAGCGGATTCGCCGCGGGCCGGCGGCGCCCGCCGGATGAGGCCGGAGCGGCCTCGCGGTCCCTCCACGGAAAGGATCCCGGCATGCACATTGGCTGGCAGGAAGTGCTTCTCATCATCCTCATCGTCCTGCTCCTGTTCGGCGCCCGGCGGCTGCCGGTCCTGGCGCGCTCCCTGGGCCAGAGTCTCAAGGAATTCAAAAAAGCCCGGGAGACGGACGATCGGCAGCCTCCGACGCCGCCCTCTGCGCCGGGCGGGTGAACGGCGGCCCGGGGTGGGAGCGAACCGCGAGGCCGGAATCATGACCCAAGCGGCCGGCAGTCAGCCTGCCCCGGCGCGGGGAACCTTGGCCGTTCTGGGTTCGATCGGCTATACGATGGCCGCCTGCACCCTGGCCGGGCTGCTCGGCGGGCGCGCCCTGGATCGCTGGTGGGGCACGGCGCCCTGGGGCACAGTGGTCCTGCTGCTGGCCGGTGTAGGCGCCGGCTTCGCCAACATGGTCGCCACGGCCGCCCGCGTACGCGCCGGCCGGCGTTCCCCGGCGGGAGGCCGCGCGCCGCCGCCCTGATCTCCGGCGTTCCATCGCGCACGCGCCATGGCCACGTCATCTCCAGTCCGACACGAATCTCGCGCCGGGGAGGCGATCATCCTGTCGGTGGGCGACGAGCTGATGCTCGGCCAGACGGTGGACACCAACGCGGCCTGGCTCAGTGCGCGCCTGGCGGAAGCCGGCGTGTCCACGCGGCGCCGGCTGACCCTGCCGGATGACCAGTCCGACGTGGCGCGCGCCGTGCGCCAGGCGTCGCGCGAGGCCGGCTGGATCGTCGTGACCGGCGGGCTCGGCCCGACCCGGGACGACCTCACGCGCGAGGCCCTGGCCGAGGCGTGCGGCGCGCCGCTGGTCCTCCAGCCGGCGGCGCTCGACCGCATCGAGCGGTTTTTCCGCGCCCGCGGCCGCGTCATGACCGCCAGCAACCGCAAGCAGGCGTTGGCGCCGAGCGGCGCGGAACTGCTCGACAACCCGGTTGGCACGGCGCCGGGCCTGCGCCTGCGCATCGGGCGGGCCGTGGTCATGGCGTTTCCCGGCGTACCCGCCGAAATGCGCGCCATGGTCGAACGGCACCTGCTGCCCTGCCTCCGCCGGGCCGGCGGGCAGGTGCTGCTCACGCGCGCCCTGAACGTCTTCGGGCTGGGCGAGTCGGCCGTGGGCGAGGCCCTGGGCGCGCTCATGCGCCGCGGCCGTAACCCGCGCGTGGGCACGACCGTGTCCGGCGGCATCGTGGCCGTGCGGATTCGCAGCGCGGCCCCGACCGCCGCGCGCGCGCGCGCGGCCCTCGCTCGCACGGCATTGCAGATACGCCGGCGATTGGGCCGCGCCGTATACGGCGAAAACCAGGCCGCACTGGCCGACGCCGTCGGCGGGCTGTTGACCAGGCGCCGCCGCTCCGTGGCGGTTGCCGAAAGCTGCACGGGCGGACTCCTGGCGGCGAGGCTGACCGACGTGCCCGGCGCCAGCGTGTGGTTCCGGGGCGGGTGGGTGACCTACGCTGACGCGCTCAAGCGCGAGGCCCTGGGCGTCTCGAAGCGGCTCCTGGCACGGCATGGGGCGGTCAGCCGGCCGGTAGCCTGCGCCATGGCCGCGGGCGCGCTGCGCCGGGCGCGGGCGGACTATGCCCTGGCGCTGACGGGCGTGGCCGGGCCGGGCGGTGGCTCGGTTGACAAGCCGGTGGGCGGCGTCTGGATCGCGATGGCCGTGCGGCGTGCCGGGGCGCGGCCCCGGATCACCGCCGAACGGGGCCTGTTCCCCGGCGACCGCGCCCTGGTCCGCGAGCGGGCGGCGAACGCGGCGCTGAACATGCTGCGGCTCGAATTGAGCCCTGCCCCAAAGCGCCCTCACCGCGGCCGTGCAGCCGTGTCCGGCGGCGGC
>CAZUYI010000188.1:2658-5766 GCA_964624095.1 uncultured Verrucomicrobiota bacterium
GATCCACAGGAGCCCCCACAACGCGCGGCCGGGCCAGCGATACCACGTGAGGCCCGCGGGCCAGGGCCAGCGCGCAAACGGCCAGGCCAGGTAGGCCCCGCCGTACCGGTGCGTGAGGGCATCCGCCAGGATGTGCAGCACCCCGCCGAGCGCGACGCGCCTGTTGACGCACGCCGCCAGCAGCAGGGCTATCGGCGCGTGGAGCGTCAGGGAATGCGCCAACGGGTAGAGCGGGATTCCCGCCAGGCGCCCGACCAGCGCGATCGCGTCCGGGAGCAGCCCGATGCCGGCCGCCGCCCACAGCCAGCCGGCGCGGCGTTCGCGGCAGGCGCTGGCCAGCAGCGCGGCGGCACTGGCATGAAACAGGGCATCCATCCGTTGTTCCCGGGGGGCGGCCGGGGCCTGTTCGCTTGGCCGCGCGGCAGGGGCAAGACCCCTCCTGCCCGCGGGGTCATGGGGAATGGGACGGCGGCGCCGGTCAGCGGGCGCCGGGAATCGGTTCGATCGAGAGCACCTCGGACGGCGTCAGCGTCTTGAAGATACCGGGCTCGATTTCCAGCCGGATATCCCCGTTGTCGTACCGGTCGCGGATGATGCCCCGGAAGGTGTCTTCCGGATTGATGCCCGTGCGCACGATGACCGTCGGCACGAATGGCACGGGGCGCGGGCGCAGGTTCTCGTGCAGGATCTGCGTCTGGCGCGGGGCGATCTCCACCGTGCGCGTAACGTCGAAATAGCCCGGGCACGTCAGTTGAAGCGTGCGGGTCCCGCTCGGCACGAAGTCGAGTTCCAACTGGTCAGACAGCGGGCCGGACGGCCGCGCCCGAGTCGTGCCGCGCGGCTCGCCGTCGAGGAACACGCTGACGCCCGCCGGCTGCGTGGTGAGCAGGATCGTGCCGCTGCTTTTATCGAGGATCAGCTCGACGACCGACTCCGCGCCGATGGAGACCTCGTTGCTGCGGACCTGGGTGTCGTATCCGCGCGATTCCGCCCGGATCACGTGCGGGCCGGGCGTCACGCTGAGGGTCAGGGGCGATTCCCCCCGGAACGTGTCGTTCACGTAGATCCGGGCGCCGGCGGGCGTGGTCACAATCTTCAGCGTGCCGGGCAGGGGGGCCAGGTCCGCCTTGACCTGGCGCGTTTCGCCGGCCTGGACGCTGAAGTCGGCATGGTAGGGCGAATGGCCGGCAAGGGCCAGTTCGAGGACATGCGCGCCGCTGGCCACGGCGGGCAGGTCGAGCGGGGTTTTGCCGATCAGCGCGCCGTCGAGCGTGGCCGCCGCGCCGGGCGGCGTGCTGGCGATGGCCAGGCGGGCGGAATCGGAGGTCAGCGAAATCTCGACTTTCTGGGGCGTCTCGTCGGCGACGGAGACATTGATCACGCGGGGGATATGGCCGACCAGCCGGGCCGTCAGGCGGTGCGGGCCGAGGGCGCATTCGCGCAGGAGCAGGGGCGTTTTCCCGACGCTGGCGTCGTCGAGTTCGATGTCCGAGCCCGTCGGCTGGGAATGAATCATGAGCATCGCCGTCCGCGGATTCAACCGCAAGTCCACGGCCAGGCGCTCGCCGGGCCGCAGGGCGATGGTTTTGATGGCGTCGCGGAAGCCCGGCTTGCTCAGGCGCAACAAGTGCTGGCCCGCGGGCGCGTCCATGACCGTAACGGGGGTCTGGCCCCGGTTCACGCCGTCGCAGTGCAGGGTGGCATCGGCCGGCGTAGACGTGACGTAGACCTGGCCCGAGCGCACGAGCGTGCCGGCGGGCCGGCAGCCGGCCAGGAGCAGTCCCGCGAGCGCGGGGATCAGGCGGCGACAGACCGGATGGAGCGGAGCGCGCATGTCATTTCGTTTTCAGGCGGCGTTCGACGTCGAGCAGCTTCTTGCGGGCCTCCTGGTGCCGGGGGTCCGACCGGTCCGGAATGCGGTCGCAGAGAATGCGCAGGTTCCGCGCGGCCTCCGGCCAGTCCTGCAGCCGGATGGCGCGCTCGGCCATGAACATCAGGTTTTTCTGGACGGCCTCGAGGTCCCGCTCGGCCTCCGCCCGCAGGGCCACGACCTCGGCGTAGAAATCGGGCTTGGGCTCGATGGTTTCCAGGTACCATTCGGCCTCGCGCAGGGCGCGGATGGACATGGACAGGTTGTTGTACTTCACTTCGCGCTGGTCATAGAGGCTGCGGCCCCGCAGGCTGGCGGCGCGGGCCATCTCGATGAGCTGTTCCGGCGCCAGCGCCAGGGCGGCCAGGCCCAGCTCGTTCTGGCCGAACTCCTCGATGGTCTCGCGCACCGTCTTGAACGCGTCGGGTTCCAGGGTGTTGACGACCCGGACCCGGTGCGCCTTGAGTCCGAGGATCACGGTCAGGTCGTACGCGTCCCAGATCTCCGTGCCGATGCCCTGGTAGGATTCGTTCAAGGAAAAGAAATCGGAATGCGCGATGGACTCGGCCAGCGCCGTAAGGAGATCGGGCGGCACCGGCTTGCGCTGCTGGCCGGGCACCTGCCGCTGGTTTTCCAGGTCGGTGATCTGGATGGACAATTGGCTGCTGTCCAGGTCCAGCACGTAGCGGAAGACGTTGGATGCGCTGGCCTGCACCTTTTCGTACTGAATGGACAGGGCCGGCGCGACGGGTGCCGGACCGGCGCCGTCGTCGGGATGGGGCATGCGCCGGAATCCGGGCGTTCCCAGCTTCATCAGCCAGACCACGGCCACCACGGCCGCCACCAGCAGCAGGAGGGTCAGCAGGGCGGACCGCAGCGGCTTGCGTTGGGCGTCCTTGCCGTCGCCGCGGCGCCGGAACTCGATCGGCCGGCCCGTCGCGGCGGCGGCCGGCGTGTCGAAGAGGGGGTGGTTCGCCGCCGACGGGTCGTGGGCCGGCTCCGCCGGCGGCTGGTCGGCTACGACCCGCAGGAGCGTGTCGCCCAACATCAGCCGGTCCCCGACGTGCAGCCGCGCCGCGCGCATGGGCTGGTCGTTCAGCAGGGTCTGGTTCGCGCTGCCGAGATCCTCGGCCCAGAGCCCGTCGCCCGGCTTGAAGAAGAACCGGCAGTGGAAGCGCGACATGACCGGGTCCGTCAGGGCCACGTCGTTGTTCGACGAACGGCCCACCCGGATGCCG
>CAZUYI010000189.1:0-5748 GCA_964624095.1 uncultured Verrucomicrobiota bacterium
CGGTCCGGCGCGCTCCAGCCGAGGTCGGCGCTCAAGTCCCACGCCTCGGCGGCCACGCGCTCGGAATGATCGGCCTTCAACTGCAGGAGCGGCGGTAACGCCTTTCCGGCGGGGCGGAACCTGCGTGTGTATCGGGCGAACGCCTTCCGAATGAACTCTAACTCGCGGGCCGTCATGGGCGGATCCATCCCTTGAATGCGGGTCCGGTTGCAGGCTCGCCCGGCACTCCCCGTGCGCCGGCCGTGTTCTCGGCCGGCACGGCGATTCGCGCACGTGTCCGGCTCATGTTTCATGCTCCGTGCGGCGGATCAAGGATCCATCGTCAGGATCACGCCCAGTGTCTGATCGGGATGCTGGATGAGCGCGTCGGCGGCCTCACTCACCTTCGCCAGCGGCAGCCGGTGCGTGGTCATGGGATCCACCGCGAGACGGCGCTCGGCGATCAGGCGCATCAGCTCGCGCAAATTGCGCTGGGTCGTGAACGGCACGAAGGCCGCGGGATAGTCCCGGCCATGTTCGTACGCGCGGTCGTGGTAGCCGGGCCCCGTGCGGGACGCGGCCAGAAAATCGAGGTTTCCCGACGCCGCCCCGCCCCGGATCTCGACGCGGCAGCCGCCTACCAGCACGATCCGGCCCATGGCGTGGCCGTCGGCCGACACCTTCATGCACGCCTTGACCTGCTCCAGCGGCCGGGTCGCCTCGCCGCCGAAAGCCAGCATGGCGAAGTCGGCGCCATAGGGCGCACAGAAGGCCTGCGTGCGCGCCACGGCGTCGCCGGCGCACGGATCGGCGGCCGCGCCGATCCCGCAGGCGCGCGCGATCTCGATGCGACGCGCCCGGCTCTCCCAGGCGATGATGCGGGCGCCGCCCATGCTGGCCAGTTGCGCGCAGCAGTTGCCGACGATGCCGAGCCCGAGCACAATGCCGTATTCCCCGATTTGCGGCCCCGCCCGGCGCACGGCCTGCAGCGCCGTCGCGGCCAGGCAGACATACGACGCGTGTTCGTCGCTGACATCGTCCGGGATCGGCACGGTCAGGTTGACCGGCACGCAGGCGTAGGTGGCATGCAGCGCCGCGCCGCCCATGGCCGCCACGCGCTGGCCGGGCGAGAGTCCCTTGGCGTCGCCCTTGACAGCCAGGATCACGCCCGCGTTCGCGTAGCCGAAGGCCGTGTCCAGGATAGCCGCATCCGGTTTGTCGCGCCGGCTTTGGACCAGCTTCATCTCGGTGCCGGGACTGATCAGCGACGTGCGCACCCGGATCAGGACTTCGCCGTCCGACAGGTCGGGCGTCCGCTCCTCGCGCAGGCGTACCTCGCCCGTACCCGTGACCACGGCCACCATCCGCTCGCGCATCGGTACGCCTTTCCGGCGAAGACTGCGCCCTCGCCCGGTTCCGCCGTCCTCTCCGCCGTCCTCTCTTCCCGTCCCTTATCCGCGCGCCTTCGCCGCGAGCGCCTCGATTTCCACGCGCGCGCCCCGGGGCAGCGCGGCCACCTGCACGCAACTGCGCGCCGGATAGGGCGGCGTGAAGCACTCGGCGTAGACTTCGTTGAACGCCTTGAAATCGTTCATGTCCTGCAGGAACACCGTGGTCTTGACCAC
Organism: uncultured Verrucomicrobiota bacterium; assembly: GCA_964624095.1. Classification (GTDB taxonomy): domain Bacteria; phylum Verrucomicrobiota; class Kiritimatiellia; order JAAZAB01; family JAAZAB01; genus CAZEVX01. Next base: position 1,605 of record CAZUYI010000189.1, read on the forward strand.
GGTGGACAGGCTGGCCCCGCCGGCCTCGAGCACGGCCTTGAGGTTGGCGAGCGACTGCCGGGCGGCGGTCGCGATGTCCGCGTTGAGCAGGTCGCCGGTGGCCGGGTCAATGGGCAGTTGACCGGACGCGAACACCCAGGGCCCGTCCGCGGTCCCCTGGCTGTACGGGCCGATGGCGGCCGGCGCGGCGTCTGTACGGATGGCATGCATGCTGGCATCTCCTGTGAGGCGGCCCACGCGGGCGCGGGCCGGCTGCGGGTCGTGTGCCTAGAGCGCGATCACCGCGTAGCCCTGTTCCAGGTAGCGGGCCAGGCTCGGGTGCCCTTTCATCTCCCCGCACAGGGGCAAGCCCTGCTCCCGGGCCTTTTCGAGGGTCCCCATTTTTACGGAGCATGCCCGGCACACGCCGTCAATCAGGCCCTTGTCCTTGGCCTCGAGGTACAGGTTGGCAAATGGCTTGCCCGGCCCGACCATCTCGCCAATGAGCCGGGTGGCGCTGCCCTCGATCACGATCTTGACCTCGTAGCCCTTCTGCGCCATGTCCAGCGCGTTCAACAGCACGTGCGCAAAGCACATCAGCTCGCCGTTGAATGCCGCCAGCAGCACGCGCCGCTTCGTTCCGCTCTCTGGGGTCATGGGATATGGCCTCCGGTTGGTTTGTCGAATGGGCACGCTATACTCCAATGCATCGCGCCGCTTGTCAATCAGCGGTTGCACCAGCGGTTGCACCGAGGAATGCCGTGGGATCGCCCCGGCCCTCGACAGCGCCCCGAGGGGCGCGCCGGGGCGCAGCCCTCGAAAATCGCTTCCCGGCCGCCCGGCTCTGTGCTAGGGTGCCCGCCGGTCGGCCCGGCCCGCGGCCGGCCCGTGGCAGGCGCCAGGCCGCATGACCGCGAGCGGCTGTCGCCGTGCATGGCCCGCGGCCTCATCCTATGCAAGCCATCCTCTCGATCGTCAAGGAAGCGCTCATGATCACCGCCTTCGTGGCGGTCATGATGCTGCTCATCGAGTACCTGAACGTGATCACGGAAGGCCGCTGGCAGGAGCGGCTGAGCCGGCACCGCGCGGGCCAGTACCTGCTGGCCGCCTTCCTGGGCGCCTTGCCCGGCTGCCTGGGTGCGTTCGCCGTGGTGGCCATGTACGCGCACCGCCGCCTCTCGCTGGGCGCGGTGGTCGCCGCCATGATCGCCACGGCGGGCGACGAGTCGTTCGTGATGTTCGCCATGGTGCCCGGTCCCGCCCTGGCGCTGCACGGCCTGCTCTTCGGGATCGGCGTCCTCGCGGGCGCGCTCGCGGACCTGCTGCTCGGGCGGCACCTGACCGCCGCGCTCTCCTGCGAGGCGGATTTCCAACTGCACGCCGGGGAGCGGTTCCGCGTCGTGTCCTGGCCCCGGATCGCGGCCCAGTGGAAGCCCTGCTCGGCTGCCCGCGGCACGCTCGCCGTAGCGATCGGGCTGTTCCTGGCCGCGCTGGTCGCCGGCCAGATCGGGCCGGAGTCCTGGGACTGGATCCGGGGCTCGATGGTGGCCGTGTCGGCGGCGGCCCTGTTCATCGTGGCCACGGTGCCCGACCACTTCCTCGAGGAACACCTGTGGGGCCACGTCGTGCGCGGCCATGTCCCGCGCGTCTTCCTGTGGACGGCGGGCGCAATGCTCGTCCTGTACCTGGCCCTCACACACTGGGCCGATCCCGAGTCCATCCGCGCCAGCCGCTGGACCCTGCTGGGCCTCGCCGGGCTCGTGGGCCTGATACCGGAGTCGGGGCCGCACCTGGTGTTCGTCACGCTCTACGCGCAAGGCCTGGCGCCGTTCGCCGTCCTGCTGGCCAGCTCGATCGTCCAGGATGGGCACGGCATGCTCCCGCTCCTGGCCCATTCGCGGCGCGCATTCGTGGTCATCAAGCTCATTAACCTGCTCGTCGGGTGGGCCGTCGGCGCGCTCTGGCTGCTGCTGGGCCAGTAGGCCGGACGGGCGGCGTGTCCCGCACCTGCCGGGCCGCGGGCCGGCAGGGACTCGCCGCGCGGGCGGGTCAGCCGGCTCCCGTTCTTGCCGGGCTGGGAGCCGAGTCGCCCGCCGGCGTTGCGGGGAGTGCGCCTGGCCACCGGAAGCAGTGCTCCACCCGCCCCCAGAACTCGCCGCCGAGCACGAAGAAACTGATCACGAACAGGGTGTCGCTGGCCAGCAGCAGCGCCAGCGCCCACCGGCCTTCGCCCGGTCCGCCGTAGCCGAGCAGCAGGCACCATTCGGTGGCCAGGTAGGGCAGGAAGCTGGCGACGAACAGGCTCACGCCCGTCACATGGCGGCCCCGGCTGATGGGCACGGACGGCCGCGCCGGGCGGGCCAGCCACCTGCGGACCAGCGCCTTGCCCGACTCGAAAAAGGGGCGGCCCAGCAAAGCCACGGCGGCCAGGAACGCCAGTTCCGCCAGCACGATCAAGGTGCCGGCCAGGGCGGCGGCCGTCGTCCTGGCAAACCCCAGGAATGGAGTCAGCGCGGTCACTCCGTAGGATGCCGCGTTGAAGACCAGCAGCCCGATGCCGAGATGCCATCGCCACCCGTGTTTCATGGCGCGCGCCTCCGTTCGCTCCGCCTGCGTCTTCGTATCGAGGGACTGGGCTCGATGCCGTTCGACGCCGGACGTTACATAGGGAACCGGGCGGGGCGGCTCACGGGCGGGCGTTCGCTCCGTCCGCCTGCACGGCCGGCGCCGGTGCCGGGACGAGCAGCCGGGCGCCGGTCTCGTGATAGAATACGCCCGCGATGGATCCCGTCATGAGGCACGCCAGCGTGGCGGCCAGTAACGCCCGCGGACCGGCGGCCGCAATGTCCCGGCGCCGGTCCGGCGCCAGCGCCGCCGTTCCGCCCACGAAAATCGCCAGCGAGGCCACGTGCGCAAAGCCGCACAGCGCGTAGGTCAGGATGACCGCCGTGCGGGGGTCCGCCAGCCGGCCCGCCCGCATGCCGTCGGCCAGGCTCTGGTAGGCGGGCAGTTCCGTCAGGAGCAGCCGCTGCCCGAGCAGCGTGGCCGCGAACGGCGCATCCGCGGGCGGCACGCCCATGGCCAGGGCCAGCGGGTAGAACACGACGGACAGCACGCCCGTCAGGGCCGCGCGCCCGCCGGTCACCGCGCCGAGCAGGGCGTCGGCCAGCGCCAGCAGCCCGAGAAACGCCACCAGCAGGGCGATTATTCCGCCCACCAATTTCAGGCCCGCCATGGCCCCGTTGATGACGGCGTCCATCCAGCTCGCGTCGTCCGCGGCCAGCAGCGGCACATCCCGGCCAAGCGTGACGGGCCGCTCCTCTTCCGGCATGACCAGTTTGGCCATGATCAGCGCCGCCGGCGCCGACATCAGCGAGGCGGCGGCCAGGTGCCCCGCGATGGCCGGGAACGTGTCTGCCAGGCACAGCACGTACACGCCCAGCATGCTGGAGGCCACCGTGGCCATGCCGGCCGTCAGCACGGCGCAGTATTCCGACCGCGTCATGCGCGCCAGGTAGGGCCGGATGGACGTGACCGATTCGATCCCCACGAAAATGTTGCTCGCCGCGCACAGGCTCTCCGCGCCGCTGACCCGCATCAGCCGGGTGAATACCCGCGCAAACCCACGGATCAGCAGCGGCATCACCCGCCAGTAATAGAGCAGCCCCATCAAGGCCGAAAAGAAGATGACCACCGGAAACGCCTGGGTGAAGAGCACGAATCCGAATGCGTCCGGATCGGCCAGGCGGCCAAATACGAATTTCTGGCCGGCTTGCGCCGTTTCGAGCAGCGCCAGCATCCAGTCGTTGAGATGCAGGAACAGGCGCTGACTGGCCGGCACGGTGAACACGAATGCGGCGACGAGCCCCTGCAGCGCCAGCCCCCAGCCGATCAGCCGCAGGTTGACCCGCCGCCGGTTCGTCGAACAGGCCCAGGCCAGCAGCATGAATCCCAGCACGCCCAACCCGCTGATGAGATTGTATTGGCTCATGCCGGGGTAAGATACCCGCCTGGCGGGGATTTGCAAGGCTCCGGTCCCACGCGCGCGCGCCGGATCGGGACTTGACTTGAGCCTTCAAGGTGGTAGGGTGCTTCCCGTTTGGCCGCACGCATTCCGCGGTAGCTCAATGGTAGAGCGGGTGGCTGTTAACCACTAGGTTGCAGG
>CAZUYI010000190.1:0-5732 GCA_964624095.1 uncultured Verrucomicrobiota bacterium
TCCGAACCCTGTCCGTGCGTGGCCGCGTCCTGGAGGTCGGGTGCTCGCCCGTGCGCCGGATGTGCTTCATCGCCAACCGGCACCGGGGCCGGGTGGTGGAGCCGGCGCACGGCACCGTCCTCACCCGCGCCGCGTGGCAGGCGCCAACTGGCGTGCGCTACGCGCGAATCGAATGCGTGGACCGCGCCGGCCGCACGGCGTGGAGCAATCCCGTGTTTTTTGAGTGATCGGATTTCCGCGTGTCCACCGCCGCCTCAGTAGCCCGCATCCGACGCCTGGCCGAGCAACTCGGCCGGCCGGTCCGGATCATGGAGGTTTGCGGCACGCATACCGTAACCGCCTGCCGCGCCGGGTTGCGCGCGCTGCTGCCGGCGTCGGTGCGCCTGGTGTCCGGGCCCGGCTGCCCGGTCTGCGTGCTGCCGGCGGCCGCCCTGGACGCCATGCTGGCGCTGGCCGGCCGGCGGGGCGTGCTGCTGGCCACGTTTGGCGACATGGTGCGGGTGCCCGGCTCCGCGAGTTCGCTGGAGCGCGAGCGGGCGCGGGGCGCCGATGTCCGCGTGGTCTATTCGCCTGCCGATGCGTTGGCGCTGACGGCCCAAGCTCCGGAGCGCCCTGTGGTCTTCTGGGGCGTCGGCTTCGAGACGACCGCGCCGGCGGTGGCCTGGACGATCCGCGAGGCGGCCGCGCGCGGCCTTTCCCGCTTTAGCGTGTGGTGCGAGCACCGCACCATGCCGTCCGCGCTGGCGGCCCTCGTGCGGGGCGGAGCCGCCTTGGACGGGCTGCTGTTGCCCGGCCACGTGAGCGCCATCATCGGCACGCGGCCGTACGAGTTCATTGCCCGCGAGCACGGCATTCCCTGCGTGGTGGCCGGGTTCGAGCCGGCCGACATGCTGGACGCGCTCGCGCGGCTGCTGCGGCAGCGGGTCGAAGGCCGCGCACTCGTCGAAAATCAATACGGGCGCGCCGTGGCGCCCGGGGGCAATCCCACGGCCCGCGCCATGCTGGAATCCGTCTTCGAGCCGTGCGACGCCGAGTGGCGCGGGTTGGGCGTGATCCCCGCCAGCGGGCTGCGGATCCGCGCGGCGTTCCGGGCGCACGATGCTGCGGTCGCCGCCGGCCCCGCGCCGCGCCGGACCGGCCGGCCGCGCGGGTCCCACCGCGCGGATCCATGCCGGTGCGGCGACGTGCTCCGCGGGCTCATCGAGCCGCCCGAGTGCCCCTTGTACGGGCGCCGCTGCACGCCGGAGGCGCCTGCCGGCGCCTGCATGGTCTCGGGCGAAGGCGCCTGCGCGGCGTGGTTCCGATACGGGGCGGCGGCGAAGCCGGGGCGGTCCGCCCGGAAGGGGACCCGCCCCACGCGGAGGACACCGGCATGCCTGCCATCCGACCGGACGACCTGATCCTGCTGTCGCACGGGGGCGGCGGCCGGCGCACGCGGGACCTGATCCGCGGCCTCGTGCTGCGCCACTTCGACAGCCCGCTCCTGGCGCCGCTCGACGACGGTGCCTGCCTCGAGGCGAGCGGGCGCCGGCTCGTATTCACCACCGACAGCTACGTGGTGAGCCCGCTGTTCTTCCCCGGGGGTGATATCGGGCGGCTCTCCGTCTGCGGCACGGTGAACGACCTGGCGATGATGGGCGCCCGCCCGCTGGCGCTCAGCCTGGCCCTGATCCTCGAGGAAGGGCTGCCGATGCGGGACCTGGCCCGCGTGCTGCGCTCGGCCGCGCGGGCGGCGCGCGAGGCCGGGGCGCCGGTCGTCACCGGCGACACCAAGGTGGTCGAGCGGGGCCGTGGCAACGGCCTGTACATCACCACCGCCGGAATCGGGGAGCGGCTGCCCCGCGCGGACACGCGCGCCGGCAACGCGCGCCCGGGCGATGCCGTTCTCGTGACGGGCACGCTGGGCGACCACGGGATAGCCGTGCTGAGCCGCCGGCCCGGCCTGGCCTTTGACCGGCCGGTCAAAAGCGATGTCGCGCCGCTGGCCGGGCTCGTGGCGGCGCTGCTGCGCGCGGCGCCGGGCGTGCGCGTCCTGCGCGATCCAACGCGCGGCGGGCTGGCCGCCGCGCTCTGCGACATCGCCGAAGCATCCGGCGTAGGCATCCGCATCCGGGAAGCGGCGTTGCCCGTGCGGCGCGGCGTGCGCGCCGCCTGCGGGTTGCTCGGGCTCGACGTGCTCGCTGTGGCCAATGAAGGCAAGGCGGTGGCCGTCTGCGCGGCGGACCAGGCCGCGGCCGCCCTGCGCGCCCTGCGCGCCCATCCGCTGGGCCGGGCGGCCGCCGTCATCGGCGCCGTGACCGGCGGTCCCGCGGGGGCGGTATGCCTCGACACGCGGAGCGGCGGGGAGCGGCTCATCGAGATTCCACTGGGCGACGACTTGCCGCGCATCTGTTGACGGGCCGGCGGCTCCTGCCGGGCGAATCCGCCGCGGCCCGGCGCCGCGCTTTTTTGGCTTGCGGCTGGCGGATGCCGCCGCTAGAGTAGGGGCACGTTTGGCGTGGTGCAGCCGCCAGGCGGCACGGCAACTCGGCCAAGGGCGTTCAAGCGATAGGAGACAAGCATGAAGACAGCAGGTCTGTGGGCGGCGATCCTCCTCATGACGGCAATGTCCGGCCTGTCGCAGAGCGAGTCGGTGCGGCCGCTCTACGTCCGTGAAAACCGGTTTCCCGAGTTGGGCAAGGCCGAGGTCGGCCTGATCGTCGGGTACGCGCGCAACGACGAGTATTTCCTGTCGCAGGTGGACGACACGGCCTATGCCGACCAGGGCTATCGCTTCGTGGACAAGGAAGACAAGCTCAAAGTGACCACGTTCACGCCCTACGCCCGCTACGGGATCTTCGACAACCTGACGGTCTTCGCCCGGGTTCCGGTATCGTCCCAGAAATCGGATGCCAAGGACGAGACCGAGACCGGGCTCAACGACGTGACGCTTGGCTTCGAGCTGCTGGCCTACGAATACACGTACACGTACCCGTGGGTGATCCCGTACGTCGAGCTGACGTTTCCGACCGGGGACGAAGACGAGGGGATGGGCCTGGGCGAGATGGACGGTATCTTCGGCGTGGCCGTCGGCACGACGACCTTCGACAAGTACACCTGGGTGCTCGACGGCCGCTACGACGTGAACCGGGGCGATGACGGGCGCTTCGAGGGCGCCGCGGCGGTGATCTGGGCGCTGAGCGACCAGTTTTCCGTGCTGGCGGAAGCGCGGGTGACCGACAAGGACGACAACAGTCCGGACGATTTGCCCGTCTACATCAACGGCGGGCTGTGCTACCGGCCGGCCGAGGCGCTGAGTGTGAACCTGTACGGCGGCGCCAGTGTCAATGCCGAGGAAGACGGGCACGGGGCGCTGAAACTGGCCTACAGTTTTTAGGAGCGTGCCATGGGCTTCGTGTTCAACGCCGACGAAGTGCTCGAGATGGCCGAGCAGATCGAGCGCAACGGGGCGGGCTTTTACCGCGAGGCCGCACGCCGGTTCCCCGCTCAGCAGCGCCTGTTCCTGCTCCTCGCCGAGCAGGAAGACCAGCACCAGGAGACATTCGCCGCCCTGCGCCGCCGGTTGAACGGGTCGGCCCGCGGCGAGACCGCCTTCGATCCCGACGGCCAGGCACAAGCCTATCTGCGCGCCATGGCCGACGGGCGGGTGGTGGATGTACGGCGCCGGCCGGCCGACCTTCTTACCGGCCGCGAGACGATCGCGGACGTGCTCAACCTGGCGCTGGGCATGGAAAAGGACTCGATCGTGTTTTATCTCGGCTTGAAAGACTCCGTACCGCCCGCGTTGGGCCGCGACGCGATAGACCTCATCATCCGGGAAGAGCAGAAACACATCGTGTTTCTGAACTCGCTCTTCCCCGCGCCGCGTGCGGCGCCCTGACCGCCGGGCAGGGCGGAAGGCGCCGCGGCGCGTGCCCGGCAGGCTGGCGTGAACCTGGCGCGTCCATTGATTGGCGTCTTCTGGCTGGCGATGACCGGATGGCTTATCCGGTACGAAGCCTTCCCGCACTGGTTTTCCGGAAACGCGCCGGGCTATCGCGCCCTGATGGGCGACGGCCCCGTGATCCGCGACGACTGGATGCGCATCGAGTCGCCCCAGGGCGCGGCCGTCGGCTACAGCCACACGTGGATTGAAAGCGACGTGGAATCGGCGGCCGGCGGCGCCGTGCTGTACAACCAGGCCGCGTTGACCCTGGCAGCGCTGGGCCAGACGCAGCGCGTGACCACGTCTATCCGCGCCGCGCTTGACGCCCGGCACCGGCTGCAGCACTTCCAGGTCGCCGCGCAGGCCGGCGCCTACGACACGCGCATCGAGGGGCGCCGCGAAACGGGCACCGAGTTCGCCGTCCGCATCCGGACCGGCCGCGCCGAGCGGACCCTTACGCTCAGCATTCCCGACGACGTCATTCTCTATTCCCCGGCGACGGATCTGGCGCTGGCCGGGCTCCGGCCCGGCCAGTCGCTGACCCTGCGCGTGCTGGATCCCGTGACGCTGGCGCGGTCGGACCTGCGCGTCGAGGCGCTGCGCCGGGAGACCGTACGCCACGCGGGCCGGGCTGAGCCGGCCACGGTGGTCGCGGCCGTGTACCGGGGCCTGGAGACGCGCGCCTGGCTGGACGGCGGGGGACGCGTGCTGCGCCAGGAGACGCCGTTCGGCTGGACGCTGGTGCGGGCCGAGCCCGGCGAGGCCCTTGCCGGCGGGCCGCCGGGCGGCCCGGCTGGAGGCCCGGCGAGCCCGGCGCCCGTTCCCGCCCCTGCCGGCTCGGAGTCTTGCCATGATTGAGATCGAGCGCCTCGAAAAGCGGTTCGGGCCCGTGCGCGCGGTGGACGGCCTGACCCTGTCCGTGCCGCGCGGCGAACTGTTCTGCTTCCTGGGCCCCAACGGCGCGGGCAAGACCACCACGATCAAAATCCTGTGCGGGCTGCTGCGGCCCACCCGCGGCACGGCCCGCATCGCCGGCTGCGACATCCGGTCCGAGCCGGAGTCCATTCGGCGCCGGATCGGCTTCATCCCGGACACCCCCTTCCTCTACGAGCGGCTGACGCCCGTGGAGTTTTTCGAGTTTATCGGCGACTTGTACCGCCTGCCTACCCCGCGCGTGCAAGCCGAGCGAACCCGCTATTTCCGCCTGTTCGACCTGGAATCCTACGCGCAGACCCTGATCAAGGACCTGTCGCACGGGTACCGCCAGCGTCTGATCTACGCTGCCACGCTCCTGCACGAGCCCGAGGTGCTCTTTATTGACGAGCCGTTCGTCGGGCTGGATCCGTTCACCATCCGCCTGATCCGCGACCTTCTGCGCGCGCGCGCGCGCGCCGGCACCACGGTCTTTCTCACCACCCACATCCTGGCGTTCGCGGAACACCTGGCGGACCGCATCGGCATCCTGGCCGGCGGCCGGCTGGTGGGCCTGGGTACACTCGACGAACTGCGCGCGCGCAGCGCCGTGAACGGGCCGCTCGAGGATGTGTTTCTGCGCCTCACGGGGGGCGATGCCGAGGCGCCGGGCGGACCGTCGGCGGGCGTGAACCGGGAGCCGGCATGACCCCCTTGCGGGCGCTGCTGAAGAAGGACGCGCGCGTGCTGCTGAACCTGCGCCGGATGGCGCGCGAGCAGTCGCTGTTTACGATCGTGTTCGTGACGCTGTTCGGCGTCGGGTTGCTCGCCGGGCTGGGGCGCATGTTCCTTGACGGGTTCCGCTTCGTGGGCGCGCTGGGCGGGATCGGCGTCA
>CAZUYI010000191.1:0-286 GCA_964624095.1 uncultured Verrucomicrobiota bacterium
CAACACGCTGGGCTACGAGATATGGAGGCAACCCGCCGTCCCGGCCGGCGGCGTCGGTCCGGGCGAAGCGGCGCCGCCCGCCGTCCGTATCGGCGGCACCACGAACACGTCCTACGCGGATTCAAGCGCCGCGCCCGGTGTGCTCTATGGCTACTGGGTGGCCGCCACCAATTTCGGCGGCGCCGGGGCCTTCAGCGCGCCGGCCGTCGGCTGGCGCCGGCATCCCGGCGCCGTGACGGCGGCCGATTACGACGGCGACGGCAAGGCCGATCCGGCGGTCTATTGC
>CAZUYI010000191.1:296-1148 GCA_964624095.1 uncultured Verrucomicrobiota bacterium
GGCCGGGTGCTGGGCCGTCCGGCTCTCCGGATCCGGCTACGCGCTCGTGGCGCGGCCCGGCCTGCTCGGCGGGCCGGGGTCACAGCCTGTCGCCGCGGACTACGACGGCGACGGCAAGGCCGGCCCGGCGGTCTATGCCCCGCGTTCGGGCGACTGGACGATCCTGCTCTCGTCCGGCGGCTATGCGCCACTGCGGCTGTCCGGCCTGCTGGGCGGGCCGTCCTTCAGCGCCTGTCCCGCCGATTACGACGGCGATGGCATAGCCGATCCGGCCGTGTATGACGATGTCGGCGGCGACTGGCTCGTGCTGCTGTCCGGGGCCCAGTATGCTCCGCTGGCGGCGGCGAACCTGCTCGGCGGGCCGGGCTGGACCCCGTGCCCGGCCGATTACGATGGCGACGGCAAGGCGGACCCGGCTGTCTATCACGACCTGACCGGGGAGTGGCAGGTCCGGCTGTCAGGATCGGGCTACGGGCTCGTCTCGCGCCCGGGCTTGCTCGGCGGCGAAGCGCAGGCGCCCGTGCCGGCCGATTACGACGGCGATGGGAAAGCCGATCCGGCCGTTCGCCAGGATGTGGGCACCGAATGGCGCGTGCTGCTTTCCGGGAGCGGGTACCAGCTGCATGTCGTGCCGCTGACGTTTTGACGAGCGCACGGGAAGGGAGAGACGGGCCCGGCGGTTCAGGATCAGGGTATGACGGGAATTCAAGCCGTGTTGTTCGACTTCGACGGGACGCTGACCCAGCCGGGGGCGCTCGATTTCGCTGCGATCCACAAGGCCGTGGGTTGTCCGCGCCATATCGGCCTGCTCGAGTTCTTCGCGCAGATCGCCGACCCCGCCGAACGGCGGCT
>CAZUYI010000191.1:1158-5710 GCA_964624095.1 uncultured Verrucomicrobiota bacterium
TCGGCCGATCCTCGAGTTCATCGAGGCCGCGCCACGGCCCGCAGCGCGCGAGGCCTGGAGCACGCTCGAACGCTTCGAGGCCGAGGCGGCCCTCCGCTCGGCGCCGAACGAGGGGGCCGAATTCCTGGTCCGATGGCTGCAGGCCCGGTCCATCCGGCGCGGCATCCTGACCCGCAACAGCCTGGCGTCGGTCAAGACGGCACTCGAAAACTTCGCCTGCCTCGGCGCCGGCGATTTTGACGTCATCGTGGCCCGCGAGCATGTGCGGCGCCCGAAGCCCGACCCGGAAGGCGTCCTGCTGGCCGCGCGCCGGATGCAGGTGCCGCCGGCCGCGCTCCTGGTGGTGGGCGATTACGTGTATGACATCGAGGCCGGCCGGCACGCCGGGGCCCGCACGGTGTTCCTGGAGACGGAGGCCGCGAAACGGCCCGAGCCGCCGGCCGATTTCACCGTGCGCGCCTTGCGCGATGTGGCCCGGATCATTGAGGACGGCGGCGCGCCCCGCGAGAAGCCCGGAATCCGGGCGCCGGCTTGACATGCCATGAGTTCACCTTTGCTCGACGTTGACGCCCTGCGCGTGTTCTTCCGCACGCGCGCGGATCCGATCCGCGCGGTGGACGGCGTGTCGTTTGACGTCGCCCCGGGTGAAACCGTCGCCCTGGTGGGCGAGAGCGGCTGCGGCAAGAGCGTGACCGCGCTGGCCTTGACCCGACTGGTCAGCCCGCCCGGCACCGTGGTGGGCGGCCGGATCCGGTTCGCCGGCGAGGACCTGCTGACCATAAGCCCGGCCCGGCTGCGCCAGGTGCGCGGGGCGTCCATCGCCTATGTCTTCCAGGAGCCGGCGTCATCGCTCAACCCCGTGTTCCGGGTCGGCTGGCAGATTGCCGAGTCGCTGCGGCTGCACCGGCCCGGGACGGACATCCGGGCGGAAGTGCCCCTGCTGCTGGAGCGGGTGGGGCTGCCGGACCCGGCGCGCGCCGCACGGGCCTATCCGCACGAGCTGAGCGGGGGCATGCAGCAGCGCGCCATGATCGCCATGGCCCTGGCCTGCCGGCCCGCCCTGCTGGTGGCCGACGAGCCCACGACGGCGCTGGACGTCACGATCCAGGCCCAGATCCTCGAGCTGCTTGTCCGGCTGCAGGCCGAGACGGGGATGGCCATTCTGTTGATCACCCACAACCTGGGCCTGGTGGCCGGCGTGGCGCGGCGGGTCAATGTGATGTACGCCGGGCGCATCGTGGAATCGGGGCCGGTCGAGCCGCTTCTGACCCGGCCGGCCCATCCCTATACGCGCGGGCTGCTGGCGGCTGTTCCGCGGCTCTCGGGACCGCGCGGGCGGCTGGCCGGCATCCCGGGCGCGGTGCCGGACCCCGCCCGGCTGCCGAGCGGGTGCCCGTTTCATCCCCGCTGCCCGATGGCCAGGCCGGTCTGCCGCCGGGAGGATCCCGGGCCGGTCCGCCCCGGGGAAGGACGCACGACGCGATGCCACTGCTTGACATAGACGGCCTGCACGTCAGCTACGGAACCGGCCCGCGCGCCGTGTGCGCCGTGCGCGGCGTGTCGCTGAGCATCGAGCCCGGCGAGAGCGTCGGGCTCGTCGGGGAAAGCGGCTGCGGTAAGAGCACCCTGGCGGGTGCCGTGCTGCGCCTGACGCCAACGCAGCTCGGCCGCATCCGCTTCGAGGGACGCGACGTGCTGCAGTTCGGCCGCGCCGAGCTGTTCGCCTACCGGCGCCGCGTACAGATGATTTTCCAGGATCCCTACGGCTCGCTCAATCCCCGGCTGTCGGTCGGGGCCGCGATCGAGGAGGTGCTGCACGTGCACCGCATCGGCGCCCGGCGCGAGCGGCCGGGCCGGGTGGCCGGGCTGCTGCGCACGGTCGGGCTCGAGCCCGACCACGCGACGCGCTATCCGCACGAGTTCAGCGGCGGCCAGCGCCAGCGCATCGGCATTGCCCGCGCCCTGGCGCTCGATCCGGTGCTGCTGGTGGCCGACGAGCCGGTCTCGGCGCTCGATGTCTCGGTCCAGGCCCAGGTCATGAACCTCCTCATGGATCTGAAGACAGCCCGGGGCCTGGCGTACCTCTTCATCGCCCACGACCTGGCCGTGGTGCGCGCGCTCTGCGACCGGGTCCTCGTCATGCTGGCCGGGCGGATCGTGGAATCCGCCGGCGTGGATGACCTGTTCTCGCGTCCCGCGCATCCCTATACGCGCCTGCTGCTCAGCGTGGCGCCCGATATCGAAAGAGGGCTCAGGAGCCGGGCCGCGGGCGGCGCCGCGGCCGAGCCGATTGCCGCGGGCGCCGCCCCGGCGGACGGCTGCCCGTTTTATCCGCGCTGCCCGTGCGCGCAGCCCGCCTGCCGGGAGGCCCTGCCGCCGGAACGCAGGGTCGCCCCCGGCCATATGAGCCGCTGCCACGCGGACATCCCGTAATCCCGCCGCCGGCAGTTGGTCGTTGCATTGCCGGGGGAGGGGTGATAGGACTGTCTCCGAACGCCTGGGCTCGGGCCTGTCCGGCGGGCGCCTGTCCGACGCGGGTGGGCCTGCGAGCCGTGGCGCATCGGGAGTCAACCGCATGAAGACGTGGGAACAGGACGGGCCGCGCGAGCCCTACCCGGCGATCGAGGTCCACGGCACGCCCTTCGAGATGGGGCGCCAGCTCGGCGAGCAGGCCCGCGACCGGATCGAACGGCTGCTGACCGATGCCTTCGGCCGCAGCAGCCGGCGCATCATCGGCGGGGCGGAGGTGGACCTCATTGCCCACGCCGAGCGGCTGTTGCCCGGCGCCGAGGCGTTCAGCCCCGAGCTGGTCGAGGAGTGCCGCGGTACGGCCCGCGGCTGCGGCCGGGATTTCCGCGAGCTGTTCGCCGCCCAGTACCTCGTCGAGTACGGGCTGCTGCCCCGCCCGGACCCGGCTCCGCGCCCGGCCTGCTCGACGGCCCTGGCCGTGCATCGCGCCCACGCCCAGGGGCATGCCCTGCTGGCCTGGAACGACGATATGGAACTCGAACTGGCGCACACGTCGGTGATGGTCCGGGCCGTGCCGGACGGCGGGATGCCCCTTGTCGGCATTTGTTTTTCCGGAATGATCGGGGAGTGCGGGGCCACCCGCGCGCTCTGCATCGCCTGCAATTCGCTGCCCGGCCCGACCGCCGCGGAAGGCGTGCCCTACCTCTTCGTGCAGCGCAAGGCGCTCCGGCAGGCGTCCCTCGAGGACGCCGTCCGGGTGATCCGCTCTGCCCGGCGCACCTGCTGCATGGCGTTCACGCTGATGAGCGCGGAGGGCGAGTACGCCGGCCTGGAAACCACGCCCGCGGGCACGCGGTTCGTGGAGAGCGGCGCGGACACGTATGCCCATACCAATCATTACCACACGGACCTGAAGCCTTACGCCGGCGCGGAGCCGGATTCCGGATCCTGGCTGCGCCAGCAGGGATTGGCCCGCTTCCTGGCGCGGCACCACGGCGCGCTGACCTGGGAGCGGCTGGTCGAGGCCATGAGCAGCCATGCCGCGGGCGTCTGCCGCCACGGACGGTACACCACGGTCACCGCCATGGTCTGCGACCTGACGGCCCGCCGGCTTGCCTTGTCCTCCGGCCCGCCGTGCCTCAACCGGTTCCGGGCGTTCGACCTCTAGACGTCCGGGCCCGCCAGACGGGCGCCCCACTCGCGGGCCAGGGGCTCCGGCAGCGGCTCGCGTGCCGGGCGGGGCGCCAGCGTGCGCCGGCAGACGGCGCTGAAATGGCGCACCATGGCGGCGCGGACGTCCGGCAGGGCGGGGCATCGCGCGCCCAGCAGCGTAGCCAACGAGGCGATCGGCTCGCCCTTCAGCCCGCAGGGCACAATGGCGGCAAACCCGCCGGGATCGGGATTGACGTTGAAGCTCATGCCGTGGAACGTTACCCAGCGCTTCAGCCGGATGCCGATGGCCGCCAGCTTGCCGGACTGCGTCCAGGCGCCCGTCAGGCCCGGCCGCCGGAAGGCGGCAACCCCGAACGCGGCCGCGGTGCGCAGGGCGACTTCCTCGAGGTTGTGCAGGTACCCGCGCGCGTCGGCTTCCTGCTCGCCCAGCCGGATGATCGGGTACATGACGAGCTGGCCCGGTCCGTGCCAGGTCACGTCGCCCCCGCGGCTCGATCGGTGCAGCTCGATCCCGCGCCGCGCCAGCTCGGCTTCGGACAGCAGCACGTGCTCCGGCTGCGCGCGGACCCCGAGCGTGATCACGGGCGTATGTTCGAGGAACAGGACCGTGTCCGGAATCGCGCCCGCTAGCCGCGCGGTCACCAGATCCGTCTGCAGGCGGACCCCGTCCGCGTAGGGGATTGGCCGCTCGAGAACCAGGCACCAGGCGCTCATAGGGCGCATTAAAGACCGGGGTGCCGCCTCCTGTCAAGGCATGCCGCACGCGGGCCTGCGCTTGACAGCGCGCGACGCCGGATGAATAGTCGGCCCATTCGCCGGCCGGAGGCGGTACGCCCCGCGCGGCGCCGCGAAAGGACCGGTAAAGCAGCCGGCGGTCTTCCCGGTCGAAGAGCGGCGCCGGCAGCGTGAA
>CAZUYI010000192.1:0-264 GCA_964624095.1 uncultured Verrucomicrobiota bacterium
TGATCGGATGACCCGGCCCGCTCAGGATCAGCTTGACATGGTCTTCGGCGTCGCCGAACGAGTTGTCCGTGTGATCCATGAAGCACGTCACCTTCGGCATGCCGTCGCCGAAGAGCTGCAGCGCCTGGTCCAGCGGGTGCGGCCCCGTGTTGGCCAGGCTGCCCCCGTTCCGCGCCTGGAGGGTCTGCCAGTCCCAGCGCCGGCTGAATCCGCTGTAAGCGATGGAAATCTGCACGATCCGTCCCAGCACGCCCGACCGGATCA
>CAZUYI010000192.1:274-1815 GCA_964624095.1 uncultured Verrucomicrobiota bacterium
AGGGGGCATACCGCGACTGCTGGAACACGGCCAGAACCCGGCGCGCCGTGCGCGACGCGGCAATCATCTGGTCCACCTGCTTGACCGTCGCCGCCAGCGGCTTCTCGCACAGCACGTTGTAGCCGGCCTTCAGGCAGGCCAGTGAAATCGGCGCGTGCAGGTCGCTGAACGTCGAGTTGACGATCAGGTCGAGATCGCGCCGCTTCAACAACGCGCGGTAGTCCTCGTATACCTCGCACCCGTATTCCGACGCCGCCCGCTGGCGGCGGTCGGCCAGGGCGTCCACCGCCGCCACAATCTCAAACCGGGAGTCCTTCGACAGGAAAAGCCCATGAATGTCCCGCCCGCTGCGGCCCTGCCCGATAATTGCCACCCGGATTTTTTTCACGAACGCCACCTCCTGATGCTGAGTCCCGTGAACGGCCCCGCCACTCGAGTTGCGGGTTATGATGCACGCCGGCGCGCCGGGCGCAAGCGAAAAGTCAGATTGTCAAAAATGAAACCAGCCGAATGCGGAAACGGCGTGCGCCGGCGCAGCGTTGGACCCGCAGACGAACCGGCCGCTTGCGCGGCGCCGGGCCGGCGTCTGCCGGTCCGGCACGCGCGCGCGGGTGCGCCCAACACGGGGTTCCGACGCCATAAGCTGCGCCGCGTCCGTTCGGGGGTCGCGCCCGTTCAGACGGAGACGGATCGTGTTCCGGTCCGTGCCTCCCGGCCGTCGGGCCTGTCCTCCCGGTCCGTGGTCGTTTCCCATTGGCATGTTAAATGCTTTTCATTTGCCGGAGGGGTGTTTACATTGCCGGCACGGGGCGCCAGGCGGCGGGATGTGGGATCGCGGGAAGGCGGGTATGCGGAAAAGGGCCTTTACGCTGGTGGAGCTGATGATCGCGGTGAGCCTGTTCGGGCTCCTGGTGGCAGGCGCCTTCGGGGTGTTCATCATGTGCCAGCGCATGTGGCGGGCGACCTCGCTCAAGATGGAGACGATGCGCATGGCCAGCCTGGCCGTGGACCGGATGGTGTTCGGGCTGGGCACCGGGAGCGGCCTGCGCGCGGCCGCGTGGATCGAGGTGGACACGAACAAGTACAAGAGCCTGTTCTCGCCCTATGACCCGTACTGGCTCAATCCGACCGGCGTGCCGCCGCCGGCCGACAGCGCGTACAACAACCTGGGGCTTTTTTTCACCAACTACACCGACGGCAGTTGGCGCATCGCCTATTCCAACGCCCAGGACGGGCTGCGCCACGTGGATTACGTCAAGCCCCAGCGCACGATCGTCCTCTGGACGCAGCCGGGGCAGTCCGCCAGCCGGCGGCTCATTTCCCATTACGTGCTGGCGGCCGATCTCTCCAACAACGCCGCCGGCATAGCCGTGACGCTCACGATCTTCAAGCGGCACGGCTCGTTTGCGGCCAGCAACCGGGTTAGCACGTTCGTCGCCAAGCGGAACCAGTAGCGACGGCCGGGGCCGGAATGGGCAACGCGGGGGTCAACGCATGCAGGCATGTCGGAAGCGAGAGGGCTTCACGCTGGTCGAACTGGT
>CAZUYI010000192.1:1825-5687 GCA_964624095.1 uncultured Verrucomicrobiota bacterium
GCTGCTGCTGGCGTTCGTGCAGGTGAAGCGCGGCAGCACGTCGGCCGAGTATCGCATGGCCGCCCTGCACCTGGCTCGCGAGGACCTGGAGCGCCTGCGCGCGGAGCCGTACACGAACCTCGTCGCGCTCGGCCCGGTGTCCCTGTCCAACGGCGTGCTCGCCCGGGTGCGCGGCCAACTGCAGCGGTCGGTCGCCGACAGCAACAGCTTCAAGAAGGTGTCCGTCGCGATTCGCTGGATACCGGCGGGCAGCCGGGGGTGGATCGGGCTGACCCAGGAGACCATCGTGGCCCGGATGGACTGACCGGGCGCCCGGGACCGGGGGGAGGGGTGCATGAACAGGCGCGACTCGGGCATGGTGCTGATGATTGTCGTGATGCTGGCGGGCGTGGCGGCCCTGCTGGCCGCCGGGCTCTACATGGCGGGCAGCGCCACGGTGGCGTCCACCGCCCAGACGGTGCGATTCGAAAAGGCCTTTTGGATTGCCGAAGCCGGCGCCGAGCGGGCCAAGGCCGTGCTCCGCACGAGCACACAGCCCTTGAGCACGACGCTCAAGGGGCCGGACGCCACCGCGGACACGGCGGATGACGGGCAGTTGAGCTTCGGGGCGTCCGTGCCGTTCGCGGGCGGCGTGTACCGGGTGCGGGTCGTGGACAACGCGGACAGCGACACCAACCGGTTTACGGACACCGACCAGACGGTCATCATCCGTTCGACCGGCGTGTACGAGCGGGTGGAGCGCGTGCTCGAGCTGGCCGTGTGCATCAGCAATCCCCTCGCGCCACCCGCGGACGCCGACGGCGCCGTGTCGGTCTATGGGACGAATGCCGAGGTGCAGATTACGGGCGACGCGCGGATCGACGGGCGCGACTACAGCGTGCCGCCCTCGTTCCTGTGCTCCGGGTCCGGCTGCAGCGGCGCCCTGACGACCAATCCGACCGCGCCCGGCGTGTTTTCGTCAGTCACCTCGACGCTGGTTTCAGCCGGAGGCTCGGCCGAGATCCTGGGGAATCCCCCGACGACCAACGGGGCGACCGGCCTGTACTCGGAAAGCTACTATGAAAACCTGGTGGCCGGGCTGATGGGGTGCGTGGCGATCACGATTCCGGGCGGCGTGATTGGCGGCAATGTCGTGCTGGGCACGCGCGCCCAGCCCGTGATATCGCTGATCACGGGCGCCGCGAGAATCACCGGCAACGTGGATGGGGCGGGCATCCTGCTCGTGACCGCCGGCGTGGAAATTGATTTCACCGGGACCTTCCACTACGAGGGCCTGGTGATCATGATCGGCGACGGGGCTCCCGATGCGAGCATCGAGTTCAACGACAAGGGGCACGCCATGATATTCGGCTCGCTGATTGCCATTGGCGGCGAGCTGGACCTCAACCCGCAGGGGTCGCCCTCGATCATGTACAGCCGCGAGGCGCTGGCGAACCTGGCGAACCTGCAGATGCCCCCCGGCGAGTTGACCGTGCAGTACTGGCGGGAAGTGAAGGCGGCAGCGCTGTGAGCGCGGCGCGCGCGGCGTCCTGCTCGGCGTCCCGCTTGGTCGAGCCCCGTCCGGTTGCGAGCCGGTGTCCCCGTGCCGAGACCTCCACCGTGAACACGCGCTCGTGCGGCGGGCCGTCCACCCGGGCCTGGCGGTAGGACGGATTCGTTTTCCAGCGCTTCTGGGCCACGACCTGGAGGCGCCCCTTCGGGTTGTCGGTCCACAGGTCGTCGGTCCGGATCTCGATCGAGGGCACAAACAGGGTCCGGAAAATCTTTTCCACCGCCTTCAGGCGCCCGTCCAGGTAGGCTGCGCCCAGGATGGCTTCCAGGGCGTCGGTCAGCACGGACTCGCGCTGGCGCCCGCCCGACTGCTGTTCCCCCTTGCCCAGTTGGATGAATCGCCCGAGCTCGATGGCCGAGGCGAGCCGGGCCAGGGCCTTGCCGCTTGCCAGGCGGCTGCGCAGGCAGGTCAGCGGGCCCTCGTCAATGTCCGGGAACCGGGTATAGAGGTACTCGCCGGTGACCAGGCCGAGGGCGGCGTCGCCGAGGAATTCGAGCCGCTGGTTGTCGCTGTCTATATCCTCGCGTTCGTAACGGAACGAGCGGTGCCGCAGGGCGGTGGCCAGGAGCGCCTTGTCGCGGAAGCGGTAGCCGAGTTGCTGTTCGAGGGGGCGGTAGGGATTGCGGGCAAACAGTCTCATGGCGTGCGGCGCGCTCAGGCGCGCGGGTGATAGCGGGCGTGAATGGACTTCAGGCGGGACGCGTCCACGTGGGTGTACATCTGGGTTGTGGCGATGTCCGCGTGGCCCAGCATTTCCTGGATCGCGCGTAGCGGGGCGCCGTTGGCCAGCAGGTGGCTGGCAAACGAATGACGCAGCGTGTGCGGGCTCAGCGGCTTGACGATGCCCGCCCGCCGCGCGTACTGCCGGACCTGCTTCCAGACGGTTTTGCGGCTCAGCGGCCGGCCGCCGCGCGCCAGGAAGACGGTGCGGTTCGAGGAATCGGCCGTGAATCGCGGCCGCCCGCGGAGCAGGTAATCGCGCAGCACGCGGCCGGCCGGCTCCGAAAACGGGACCACGCGCTCCTTGCGGCCCTTGCCCGTGCAGCGCAGGTAGCCGGCGTCAAAGTGCACGTCGTCCAGGTTCAGCCCGCACAGTTCCGACACGCGCAGGCCGGTGGCATATGCCGTTTCCAGCAGGGCGCGGTCGCGCAGCGCGCGCGGCGCGTCGCCTTCCGGCGCCGCCAGCAGCCGGTCCACCTCCTTCACCGAAAGCGTGCCCGGCAGGGTTTTCCAAAGCCGCGGCGAGTCCATCACGGCCGTAATGTTCCGGCTCAGCAGGCCCTCCTGGTGCAGCCAGCGGAAGAAGACCTTGACGGATACGAACAGCCGGGCGAGCGAGTTGGCGCCCAGGCCGCGCGCCTGCAGCGCCATCAGGAACTCCAGCAGGTGCGTGCGCGTCACGGCATTGAGCGTGGAAACCCGGATACGCTCGAGATGCCGGACGAGCTTGTTCAGGTCGGCCCGGTACGCGGCCTGCGTGTGGGGGCTCAGGCCGCGCTCGGCGGCCACGTAGTCTATAAACTGGTCCACGAGGACTTGCATGCGGGCGGGGCGTCGGACCCGGGCGGCGCGAGCGCGAGCCCGGTTACGGGCCGGGACCTCCCGGTTCAGGCCGGCATTCCGGGGGCAGCCGGGCGGCGGCCTCGGCATCGGCCCGGATACTATTGGCGTCGAATCCCGCGCGGGCAATGGTATACTCGATGTTTTTCAGGGCAATCACCATCGAGTCGTAGGTCACGGTGACCGTGCGGGTCTGGATGTCCGGGCGCGCCTCGCGGACGCCCGGCTGGTTCATGACGGCGGCCGCGATCAGGCGCGCGCACGGCTCGCCGCGCAGGCCGGGAACCTTCACGGGCACGATGCGGAGGTCGTGCTGGCGGCAGGCCGAAAGGATCCCGATCAACAGCCCCAGGACGGCGGTCAGTCTACGCATGACGGTTTTCCCTGTTCATGGCGTCCCGCTTCTTATACACTCGGCAGCCGGCGAATGCAACCGCCAAGTGCGTGCGCCGGCCACACGAGGAGACATGTCCATGAACAGCGATCAGATCAAGCGCGGCCCCGAGCGGGCGCCGCACCGCAGCCTGTTACGGGCGCTGGGCGTGAGCCCGGCCGATTGGGACAAGCCGTTTATCGGGGTCTGTAACGCGTTCACGGAAATCATACCCGGCCATATGCACCTCAACGCCGTGGGGCGCTGGATCGGGCGCAAGATCCGGCAGGCCGGCGGCATCCCGTTCGAGTTCAACACCATCGGCCTCTGCGACGGCATCGCCATGGGGCACGTCGGCATGAAGTACTCGCTGCCCA
>CAZUYI010000193.1:0-5670 GCA_964624095.1 uncultured Verrucomicrobiota bacterium
CGCCCTTCAAGCAGAAAAACATCAAGCTGGAGAAGCTGACCTCTACCCCGAACGTGAGCCGGGTGAACCAGTTTCACTATTCGGTCCAGTTAATGATGGATAGCGAAACGCGGGTGGACCAGAAGAGCAAGGGAAGCGACGGCACCGGCTGGAGATCGAAGACGGAATCGGGCGACACGCGGTATATCCCGCGGATCTGTGTATGCGCCCGGAACAGAGAGCTTCCCAAGGGGTGTCTGATGGTCATCGAGTATTTCAGCAAATCGCCGTCGAGCAAGACCATGAACCAGCGGGAGTGCGTTGAGCACATCCGTCTCCCGGGCATCGAGAAAGGCCAGACGCTCACGCTGGACGCGGAAGGCGTTGAATTTTACAAGTACAAGCACACGAGCAGCTACGATCTGTACTCCAAGTACGACAATAGCGGCGGCCTGGAACTGTACGGCCTGATTTGCAGCCTGTACCAGGAAGGCAAACTGCTGATGCAGGTATGCACGCCGCAGTCGCTCGTCCAGGAATGTTCCGAAACCATGCGCGAGCCCCAGGAGCAACAACGGAAGCAAACCCGGCATTATTTCATGTAGCCGGCAGCCCGCCGTGCGGTCACAGTCGGATGGGCGGCCGCGGCGGGCCGGTCCTGTTCAGGCCGGGTGCGCGTTACGGCGCCAAGCGCGGGGCAATCCGGCGGATGGCCGTGTCGAGTTCGGCGGCAATGCGGCGGAGCCCGGGCTGGTCCGGCGGGTCTTCCGGCAGGCGGTCTTCCTGGGCATAGGCATCGAAGTGGATGCCGTCGGGCGCGAAGCAGGCGTCGCAGTCGGGCCCGGCCATGATCGCGTGCAGGTCGAGCAGGTCGGCGCCGGTATCCCGCGCCACGTCGCGGGTGATGGCGACGTAATCGGCGTGCACCTGGTTGCCCTGCTCGATGGACCGCACGTATTGCTTGTCCACGATCGCAGGGATCAGCGACCGGCTGGGGGCGGTGACCAGGAGCGGGACGGCGCCCGCGGCGCGGATTTCGTGTACGAACGCCTTGAGCACGGCGCGGTATTCCTCCGGAGGCACGCGCAGGACCCGGTCTTCGCCGAGCTGGCGCCGCGCCAGGGGCTGAACGGGGCTGAGGGCCCAGATCACGAAGCGGAAGAACCGCTTGCCCCGGAGCTTCTCGAAGAGCCGGCCCGCGGCCGGCCGCATCTGCAAGCCCATCTTCTGCCGGTCAGCCTCCTCGCTGAGCCAGTGGTCGTTCCAGCCGAAATACACGGTCACGATGTCGGGCGCCAGCCGGGCGCCGAGCGTCTGGAACAACCGCAGCCCCTGCAGGGCGGAATAACCGTGCACCCCGATATGAAACGCCTCCCAGTCGAGCCCGTCGGGCGGTTGGGCAACCAGGCGTTCGTGCAGGTAATCGGCATAACTGGGGCGGCCCTGAGCGGTGACGGAATCGCCCATGCAGAGGACGCGCCGGGCGCCGGGCGCCTTGGCCTCGTCAACCTCCCGCTCCCGGAATCCCATGCGGTTGATGGCGCGGCCCTGGAATACCGCGCCGGGCTGCATCTTGAAGAGCAGTTCGGGGTCGGGCAGCGTGTGGGGCACTTCGATGCCCTGGGTCCCATCGTGGCCCTGGAAGATGATCGGGGGCAGGGCGACATCGAAGCGGGTCCAGCCGAGCACCATTTCGAACAGGGCGAAAAACAGGAAGGTGGCAACCACGCTGCCGCAGCATTTCCGGAACGCGGGGTATTCCCACAGCCCGTGCGCCGGGCAGCCGGCGGCGCGAAACGCGCGGGCCGCCAGCGCGCGCGCCAGGACGATCGCCGCCGGAACGAGGACCGGCTTGAGTCCCCAGTGCATGGTCAGGCGCAACGGGCCCCACACGAGCCGCACGGGATCGGCGATCCACGCTGCGGGAATCGCCAGCAGGGCGATCAGGCCGGCTGTATCCAGGGCTGCCAGGAGCGCCGACGGCCAGGGCCGCGCGCGGGGCGTGGAACGGTTCATGGGTGGCTCAAAACAGGGTGTAGATGAAGGGCGTGGTGGTCTGGCCGAGCACGATCAGCATGGCCAGCAGGAGCAGGACGAGGACTACCGGGACAATCCACCAGGCCTTGTTGTGCCAGGCGAATCCGGCGAATTCCTGCAACAGGCGCCCGAGATACTTGAGGAAGCGCATGGCGGTCCTTTCAGGGCATGGGGGCGCCGGCGCTTCCCGGTGGCCGGCGGGCGGATCGGGCGTCCGGGACGAGGGCAGGGGAAGCGTCAGTCGAGGACATAGTCCTGGCGCCAGTTCTTGGTTTCGGTCCACGGCGGCTGCTGTTTCTTGTCGAGGAGGAAGGACCCGAGCACCAGCCAGTCCATTTCCGTGCGCATGAAGCAGCGGTAGGCGTCTTCGGGCGTGCAGACGATCGGCTCGCCGCGCACGTTGAAGCTGGTGTTGATGATCACCCCGCAGCCGGTTTGACGTTCGAAGGCCTTCAGAATGCGGTGGGTGTCCGGGTTGGCGGACGCGTCAACCGTCTGGATGCGGGCCGACCCGTCCACGTGGGTAATGGCCGGCAATGCGGAGCGGCACTCGCGGATGCGGTCGCGCAGCGGCCGCGCATCCGCGTTGCCGGGGTCCGGGCTGCGGGCCCCGCGCACGGGGGCCACCAGGAGCATGTAGGGTGACGGCCGGTCGAGCTCGAAGTAATCGCCCACGCGCTCGGCGAGGCAGGTGGGCGCGAACGGGCGGAACGATTCGCGGTACTTGATCTTGAGATTCATGAGCGACTGCATGGCCGGCGAGCGCGCGTCCCCGACGATCGAGCGGTTGCCGAGCGCGCGCGGCCCGAACTCCATGCGCCCGTGCAGCAGGCCGACAACCTGGCCGGCGGCGATCAGCCCGGCGATGCGCTCGGCCCAGCGGTTGGGCTCGGGAACCGACTCGGCCGGGTAGCCGCGGGCCTCGAGAAACGCGGCGATATCGGCATCGTCGAAGGCCGGGCCGAGTGTGGCGCCGCGCATGCGGTCAGAGCGCCCGTCGGCGGTACGGGGCTGGCCGCGGATGCCGTGCCAGACCATGAGCGCGGCGCCCAGGGCGCCGCCGGCATCGCCGGACGCCGGCTGGATCCAGATATCCTTGAACGGGCCTTCACGGAGCAGGCGCCCATTGGCCACGCAGTTGAGGGCCACGCCGCCGGCGAGGCAGGCGACCTCCAGCTTGGTTTCGGCACGGGCAAAATGCGCCATGCGCAGCACGATCTCTTCGGTGACGGCCTGGATCGAGCGGGCAAGGTCCATTTCGCGGCGGGTAATCTCCGATTCCGGGGCGCGCGGGGGTCCGTCAAACAGACGGGCAAACGCCTCGTTGGTCATGGTCAGGCCGTCCAGGTATCCGAAATAGTCCAGGTTCAAGCGAAAGGAGCCGTCCGGCTTGAGATCGAGCAGGTGGTCGAGGATCCGCTGCGTGTAGACCGGCTGGCCGTAGGGGGCAAGCCCCATGAGCTTGTATTCGCCCGAATTGACGCGGAACCCCGTAAAGTAGGTGAAGGCCGAGTAGAGCAGCCCGAGCGAGTGGGGGAAGCGCAATTCCTTCAGAATCTCGATGCGGTTTCCGCGCCCGACGCCGATGGTGCTCGTGGCCCATTCGCCGACGCCGTCCAGGGTCAGGATGGCAGCCTCGGGAAAGGGCGACGGATAAAAGGCGCTGGCGGCGTGCGACTCGTGGTGTTCGGGAAAAAAGAGCGGCGCCGGCGCGAGCCCCAGGGCCTCGAGGTCGGATTCGATTTCAAGCGGGATCCAGAGCTTTTGCTTGAGCCAGAGCGGCAGGGCCATCATGAAGGAGCGCAGGCCGGCTGGCGCCACGCTGAAATAGGTTTCCAGGATACGGGCGAACTTGAGGATCGGCTTGTCATAGAAGGCCACCGCATCGAGCGCGCCGCCTGTGACTCCGCCCTCGGCCAGGCAGTAACGGATGGCGCGGGCTGGAAAACCGGCGTCGTGCTTCTTGCGCGTAAAGCGCTCTTCCTGGGCGGCGGCGACGATCTCGCCGTCGCGGAGCAGCGCGGCCGCCGAGTCATGGTAATAGGCGCTGATGCCCAGGATGTTCATCAGTATTGCCGCGAGTAGGAGGAGGCGCCGCGCGCGGGGGCGTGGGGCATCCAGTAGCTGGGCCGGTCCGCGTCGGCCCGGCGCTTCATCGGATCGCGGCCGGCCAGGCGCAGGATCAAGCGGCCGGGCGCGAAGCACAGGAAAAAAAACGGGACCAGGAGCGCCCAGGTCAGGGCCTGGCCGACGCCGGCCGCCAGAGCCCGGCCCCCGCGCTCGAAGGCGTCAAACGCCCGCGGCGCCAGGAAGGCGGATCCCGCAAGCCACGCGCTGAGCGCGTACAGGACGCCGCCCATCCAGACATGGCCCCGCCAGGCTGTCATGACGGTGGCCACGGCGGCGGCCAGCGAGGCCTGCAGCAGCGCGCGCCGGCGGCGGGCGCGCGCGCGGTCGCGGGCCGTCGGCTCCGCCGCGCGCGGCTCGCGCCACGGCCAGACCTCGGACACAACGCCTTGGGTTCGTCCGGAATTCATGGCGGCGCGTTTTCCCTCCCCTGCCGCGCACACCGGCGCGGCGCGCTCCGAACCGGATGGCCGCGGATCGCGCGCCGTACGCGCCCGGCGTGGGCCGGCTTGCGCTCCGTTCGAATGAAGGGCACAGCATAGCCGGATTGCCGGTCATGAAAAGCAAAAAAGCGGACGGGAACAGCCGCCGGTAAACATGGGCCGACCGGCCCGGCTGTGTCGGGGACCGGGATCGGGCCGCAAGACCCCGGAAGAACCCGGTGTTGATTGGACGCTGCGCCTGTGCAACACTGGGGGTCAGGACGGCGCCGCGCCGCCAGTGTCCGAGAAGGCAGGTGTCCATGAAACTCCTGATTGGCAGCCGCAATGCCCACAAGCTGGCCGAGATCCGGGCCATGCTGGCCGTGCCGGACCTCGACGTGGTGGGCGCCTCCGATATTCCCGGCCTGCCCGAGGTCGAGGAGGACGGGCAGACGTTCCAGGCCAATGCGGTGAAGAAGGCCGTCATGCTGGCGCTGCGCGCGAAGCTCTGGACGCTGGCCGACGATTCCGGCCTCGAAGTCGAGGCGCTGGGCGGCGAGCCGGGCGTCCGGTCGTCGCGCTACGCCGGCGAGCCGGGGGATCATGCGGCCAACAATGCCCGCCTGCTGGAACGCATGCGCCGGGCGCCGCGGCGCACGGCCCGGTTTGTTTGTGTCATCGCGTTGTCCAGTCCGAGCGGGCGCGCCCAGATTGTCGAGGGACTCAGCAACGGGCTGTTGCTCGAGGCGCCGCGCGGGGCGGGCGGATTCGGCTACGACCCGCTCTTTGTTCCCGACGGCTTCAGCCAGACGTTCGCGGAGATGGACGCTGCGTTAAAAAACACGATTTCGCACCGCGCGCGGGCCTTGCGCCTGGCGCTCGATACCTGGGGCGACCTGCTGGCGGGTGCCGCGGAGGACTGGCCGAGTACCCGGTCCGGACGCCGGCGCGCGCCGCGTGGCGAAGCGCCCTTGCCCTGAACGGATGTTGGCAGAACCGCCCTCCAAGCCTGGTGGACCCGGCTCCGCTCCGGGGGATCACTCGACCCGGCCCGCTGTCCCGACGTCGAGCCGGAGCCGCGCATCGGCACCATCCGGCTCGATCC
>CAZUYI010000194.1:0-5648 GCA_964624095.1 uncultured Verrucomicrobiota bacterium
GCACGGTGATGGGCGTGCTGGCGGGACTGGCCGGGCGTCTGGCCCGCCTGCCGGGCGGCGGCGCGCTGATGGTCAACGTGCCGCCCACCCTGTACCAGGCCCTGACGACCCTCGGGCTGGACCAGGTGCTGGAATGCCGGCGGCTCGGGGCCGCGCCGGAACCGCTCGTCGGGCCGGCGGTTCAGCCGCTGGAGGCCGGGGCGCCCGCGTCGCGCGACCTGATGATCGAGGCGCACACCACGCTGGCGGCGATGTCGGCGGACAATCAAATCCGCTTCAAGGACGTGCTCGCGTTTCTAAAGGAAGACATGAACGAGCCCGGGCCGGGCGCAGCCGCCCCCCGCGGCCCGTGACGCGGCGGCGGGCGGGTCCCCGCAAGGATGGGCATGATGCAGTGGCTGGGATGGATCGTGGCAGCGCTGGGCGTTTGGGCGCTGTGGTTGAGGGCGCGGCACATTGCCCGCCAGCGGGCCGAGTTGCTCGAGGAAAAAGAGGTCGTCTACGCTTTCATCCACGATCTCAGCGAGGCCTTCGCGGATATTGCCGCCGCGGGCCCGCAGACCGACTACCTCCTGCAGCGGATCCTGTTCCATGCCCAGCAGACCGCCAAGGCGCGAGCCGGGGCGATCTATTTCACCGAACCGGACGGCGACACGCTCCGGGCGCGCGCCGTGGCGGGGCTCTTCCCGCCCCTGGCCGATCCCGGCCGCGCGCCGGACCCGGCGGGAACCGGTTTTTCCGAGCGGCTCGAGCAGGCCGTGCGCGACGCGCCGGTGCGCCTGGGCGTCGGGCTCATCGGGGCCGTGGCCGCCGACGGGCGTTCGCTGCTGATCGAAGACGCCGAGCTCGATCCGCGGGTGCCGCAGTTCAGCCACGAATTCCTGGCCGTGCAGACGCTCCTGCTCGTCCCCATGCGCTTCCAGAACAGCGTGCTGGGCGTCTTGGCGCTCGCCAACCGGATTGACGACGCCCCGTTCCTTCAATCGGACCTGAACCTGCTGCAGGCCCTGGCCGACCAGGCCTCGGTGGCGGTCTACTTCGCCAACGTCAACGAGGAACTGGACAAGAAGCGCATCCTGGACCAGGACCTGAGCGTGGCGCGGCGCATCCAGACCGCGCTGCTGCCCGCGCGCCTTCCAACCGCGCCGCACCTGGAGGTGGCGGCCTTCAGCGTGCCGGCCCGCGAAATCGGCGGCGACTATTACGATTTCGTGACCATTGATCCACACCACCTCGGCCTGGCAATCGCGGACGTGTCCGGCAAGGGCGTGTCCGGCGCCATGCTGATGTCCATCTGCCGGAGCGTGTTCCGCGCCCACGCCGCCGACGGCTTGAGCCCGGTCGCGGTGCTCAAGGCCATCAACCGCATCCTGTCGGCCGACATCTACGAGGACATGTTCATCAGCATGGCCTACTGCATTCTCGACACGCGCGCGTTCGACATCACCCTGGCGTGCGCCGGGCATCCCCGCCCGCTCTGGATCGCCGCCCATGGGCGCGTGGTCCCCGTGCAGGCCGGCGGCGTGGCCATCGGGCTGCTGCCGGACGACGCCTTCGACCGCCAGATCGAGGAAATCACCGTGCACCTCGAGCCGGGCGACCTATGGGCGCTGTATACCGACGGCGTCACCGAGGCCGCGCGGCCGGGCGGCAAGGAGTGGGGCCTGGATAACCTGCGGCAGGCCGTCCTGACCGCCCGGCCCCGCGCGGCGTCCTCCATCGTGGCCCACGTGCGCCGAGAACTATTGGCTTTTGCCGGCGACGTGGCACAATACGACGACATGACGCTGGTGGTCGTCCGGCGCCAGGAAGGAGCATCGAGCCCGGCATGACGAAATCGAAGGACACGCATACAGGTCGCGACGCCACCCACCGCCCGCGCCCGGCGGGCCCCGAGCCGGCGCCGGCGGACACGCCCGCGCCGGCGCCGCCGCCAGCGGCCCCGGAGCCCGAGCCCCAGGCGGCGGATGCGATGAGCCGGCTGCAGGACCAGCTCCTGCGGCTCCAGGCCGATTTCGACAATTTCCGCAAACGCACCGTGCGGGAGAAGGCCGAGGTGTTCGACCAGGCCAACCAGGCGCTCATGCTGGAGTTGCTGCCGGTGATTGACCACCTGCAACTGGCCATCGCCGCCGCCGCCGAGCACCGGGCGGATCCCGCGTTCCGCGACGGGCTGTCGCTGATCCTGGCCCAGCTCATGGGCGTCCTGTCGAAGTTCGGGTTGAACCCCATCGAGACCGAGGGCCAGCCGTTCGACCCGGCCCACTGTGACGCCGTGCGCACCCTGCCGTCGGACCACGTCCCGGAAGGCGTCGTGATGAAACAAGTCCGGCCCGGCTACCGGCTGAACACGAAATTGCTCCGCCCGGCCCAGGTCGTCGTGTCGAGCGGAGCCCCGGCGCCCGGCGCGCCGGACCCAACCGGCTAGCCCCCGGGCCGTCCGTTTCCGTTGAGGAGTTGACCGTGGCCATGCCGCGCGATTATTACGAGGTCCTGAACGTATCCCGGACCGCCGGCGAAGGCGAAATCAAGAAAGCCTATCGCCAGCAGGCGATGCAGTATCACCCCGACCGCAATCCGGGCAACAAGGCATTCGAGGAAAAATTCAAGGAACTGTCCGAAGCCTACGAGGTGCTCAGCGACCCGGACAAGCGCCGGGTCTATGACCAGTATGGCCATGCGGGGCTGAAGTCCTCGTTCGGGCCCGGCGGATTCGATTTCTTCCGGGATTTCACGCACACGTCCGACATCCAGGACCTGTTCGGGGATCTGCTCGGAGACTTGTTTGGACGCCCGGGCGGCCGGCGCGGCGCGGGAACGCGTGCAGCCCGCGGCGCCGACCTGCGCTACGACCTGGAGATAGACTTCGAGGAATCCGTGTTTGGAGCCCAGCGCGAGATTTCCCTGCCCGTGTCGGAGACGTGCCTCGACTGCCGGGGCACGGGCTCGGAATCCGGCCACCGCAAGGAGACCTGCCGGCATTGCCGGGGACAGGGCGTCGTGGTCACCTCCAGCGGGTTTTTCCACGTTCAGCAGGATTGCCCCGTCTGCGGCGGGCGGGGCGAGGTGATCACGCATCCCTGCCGGACCTGCCGCGGGTCCGGCCAGGTGAAAAGCCGCCGGCGCCTCGCGCTTGCCATTCCGCCCGGCGTCGAGACGGGCTCGCGGCTGCGGCTCGCCGGCCACGGCGAGAGCGGGGCCCGCAACGGGCCGTCGGGCGACCTGTACGTGGTCCTGCACGTCCGGCCGCACGCGCTGTTCCAGCGCCAGGGCAACGACCTGTTCTGCGAAGTGCCCGTGCCGCTGGACACTGCCTTGCTGGGCGGGCCGGTCCAGGTCCTGACCCTGACCGGATGGACCGAGGTCAAGCTGCCGCCGGGGACCGTGAACGGCAAAATGATCCGGCTTCGCGGGCAGGGGGCGCCCGGCGTCTCCGGCGAAGGCCCGGGCGACCTGCACGTGCGGATCGTCGTGGAACAGCCCGTGTCGCTTTCGGCGGCGCAGCGGCGCAAGGCAAAAGAGTTGTTCGACACCTGCACCCCGGACCAGTACCCCGCGCGCGAGGCCTTTCAACAACACGCCCGGGAGTTTCTGGGCCGGCGCAAGTCGGCCCCGCCATGAGTACGGACCCGCGCCCGGCCCGGCGCGGGATCCGCCCCCGCGCGAACGGGCGGGCTTGCCATGCGCTGCCTGATTGAGACATCCCAGTGGCCGGCCGACGCGCCGGAACTGGCTCCGGCCGAATCCCGGCGCCTGCTCCGCGTCATGCGGGCGCAGCCGGGCGAGCGGGTGGGCCTGTTCACGGGCCGGGGCCACACGGCGGACGCCGTGCTCGAGGCCGCTTCCGGCGGGCGGGCGCGGCTGCGCGTCATCGAGGGCTCGCGCCGCGAGGCGCCGCCGCCAGCCGTGTCGGTCACGCTGTTCCAGGCCGTGCCCAAACACGCGCTTATGGACGCCATCATTCAGAAAGCCACCGAACTCGGGGTGCGGACGATCGCGCCGCTCATGACGGAGCGGGTCATCGTGCGGCTGGCGCCGCGCGACGCCGCGCGGCGGCTCGAGCGCTGGCAGGCCATCGCGCTCGAGGCCGTCCGCCAGTGCGGGCGCGCCTGGCTGCCCGAGGTGCTTCCCCTCCGGACACTCGAGGCGGCCGCGGCCGCGGCCGCGGCCACCGGATTTGACCTGCTGCTGGCCGGCGCCCTGGGTCCGGAGGCCCGGCCGCTGCGCGAGGCGCTTGAGCCGGTGCGCGGCCGGCCGGTCCTGCGGCTCGGATTGGTCATCGGCCCGGAAGGCGACCTGACGGAGGCCGAACACGCGGCCTTCCGGGCCGCCGGCGCCGTGCCGGTGAGCTTCGGGCCGCGCGTGCTGCGGGTCGAGACGGCGGCGCTCTACGGCCTGAGCGTGCTGCAGTACGAGTGCGGGAGCGCGGGCTGACGGACGGGGCCCCGGTTACCGGCCAAACAGGCCCGGGATGGGGACAAAGGGCTGCTGGGCGGGCGCCACCAGGCGCCGGAACGCCTCGAGATTGCGGAGCGGGTCCAGCCGGGTGTCCTTGCGGAGCGCGTCCTTGATCGGCTCGCCGCCCAGCTGCGCGGCCTGGCGCACGGCCTGGAGCGCGGGATCCGGCTGGCCCATCTGCACATGGATGGCGGCCAGATCGAGCCAGGCGCGCGGGTCGCTGGGTTCCTGGGCCAGGTACCGCTGATAGGCCTCGAGCATCAGCGTCCAGCGCGGCGGCTGAGAGGCCAACTCGGCCACCTTGAGGAAGGCCTGCGGATTCAGCCCGGTATTGCCGAGGATCTGCCGGCACAGGTCTTGGAACGGCTGCTCGCGGCCGGTGTGGCGGTAGATCGTGGCCAGCTCGAAGACCGACTCCAGGGTTCCGGTGCCCGACGCCAGCTGGGTCTGGAGCTCGCCGATCCGGGTGTTGATCTGTGCCATCTCCCGGATCTGGTTCATGAATCCGCTGATCCGGTCGTTGCGCGGATCCTGCTCGAGATTCTTCCGCATGACGCCCAGAGCCTCCTCGAACCGGCCCGTCTGCAGGTACATGTCCGCCATCCGGAAATTGGCCTCCGGGCTGCCCGGGTACAGCGACACCGCCTGGCGGAAGGCGATCTCCGCCTGGTCGAACATCCGCCGCCAGGCATAGAGTCCCGCAATGGCGCAGCGCAGCTTCGAAAACGTCTTGCGGGCCACCATGTCGCGCTGGAACTTGGGGTCGGCCAGCAGCCGCGCGCAGTACCAGGCCCAGAAGTCCTGGTCGTTCTTCACCATCTCGGGCGTCAGCTCCGGCAGCGGCTCCTTGTTGATCTTGAGGATCAGGCCGTGCGGCACGAGGTAGGGATACATCCAGTTGATGACGTAGCTCTCCTCGACGTAAAAGTCGTGCAGCGCCTTGTTGGCCTCGAAGATCGCCTTGCTGATGATGCCGTTGATCTCCATGACGCCCTGAACGCCCTGCACGCTGACCTTGCCGTTCCGGTCAATGGTCACGGCGGCGTTCGAGGGAATGCGGCCGGCGCGCACGTCCTCGACGTAGGTCTGGAACGCCTTGTTGGTGTCCTGCGGGGTCGGCATCCAGATCAGGTCCCCGTACAGGTCCCGCATGACGTTCATGTAGGTGTTGTCGGCCAGCGCGTTCTGCG
>CAZUYI010000195.1:0-5610 GCA_964624095.1 uncultured Verrucomicrobiota bacterium
CCTTCTCTCGGGCTGCCTCGCGGTGGTGACGGGCAGCGTGTGGCCCTGGCTGGGCGCCGTCTTCAACGAGGCGTCCGCCACGCTGATCGCCGGCTTACTACCGCTTGTCGAATGGATGGCGAACGTGCCTGGCGGACACGCCAGCCTCCCGACTCCGCCAGCCTGGGGCGTGGCAGCCTGGCTTGGCCTGCTGGTCCCGGCCATACGGGGCCCGCCCCGCTGGCGATGGGCGGCGGCAGCCGGACTGGCCGTCCTGGCGGCCGTGGCTCTGGGACGCGACTGGCTGCGGCGTTACATCGAAGTCATCCCGGCCGGCGAGGTGCCCGTGGTGCTCGTCAAGACGCCCGGCCGGTCACACCTGCTCGTCCAGACCGGCTCGAGCGGCCAGGGCTGGCGCCTCGCGCAAGCGCTGCGCCGGCGCGGCGTCAACCGCCTGTCCGTACTGGCATTGCCGGCGGCCGACGCGCCGCATGCCGGGGCGGCGCTGGACATCCTGGAGTCGGTGCGGGTCGGCGAAGTGTGGTGCCGCCCGGGAACCCGCTCGCCGGCGGTCCGGCGCGTAGTGGAGGCTGCCCGCGCGTGCCATATCCCGGTGCGCAGCTTCGAGGGCGAAGGACGCGGCCAGTGGCCGGGCGGTGTCCAATGGGCCTATGACAGGCCGGGCCGCGTCCTGCGTCTGACTCGAGGAACGACGAGCGTGTCGCTGAGTTGGGCTACATCGGGTCCGATCCAACAAGGCGTTGACGCCGTCGTGCTCGAAGGAATCGGACCGCCCGGCGCGCCGGACTCCGTGCGCCTGGTCTGCCGGGAGGCCGATCTCGCGCTCGAAGCGACCCCGGCTTTCCCCGACGCGCCCACGGTATGGCTGGAGCCGGAGGAGAGCCGCCGGATTCCGCTGGGCTGCGCGCCCTGAACATTCGAGTTTCCTTCCGCGGCCCGTTTGCTATCATGCGGCCATGCAGATAGACGAACTGGCCCGAACGGCCGGGCTGACGGTCCTGGTTCCAGGTCCGACTCCGGACCTCGCGGTGGAGCGGATTGGCGCGGGCGATCATATCAGCCGGCTGTTGAACGAAGCCGCCGCGCATACGCTGTTGGTCACGGTCCTGGCCGGAACGCCGCTGCTCCGCGTGGCGGAGCTCATGGGCGCCCCGGCCGTCTGCCTGGCCGGCGGTCGTGCGCCGGAGCCGGCCTTTCTGCGGGAAGCCCGCGCGCGCGGGGTGGCCGTGCTGGCCGCCGCCTGGCCGGCGGAAGAGACCTGCCGGCGGGTCTCCGCCTGCCTTGGGACCGGGACTCCGCCGAAGTCCGCATGACCGGCCCGTGCCGCGCGCAGGGAACAGGGCGTGAAGCGCTCATGAAAACCGGCTCGTTTTCCATAGAAGGCGGCGACTATGACCGCGCCGGATCCGCCTCCGGGGCGCTCAAGGAATTGCTCAAAAAGGTCGGCGCCGACCCCGATGCCGTGCGCCGGGCCTCGATCGCGGCCTACGAGTCCGAGATGAACGTGGTCATTCACGCGCGCCGCGGCACCATGCGGTTCCGGCTCAACCCGGCGCGACTCGATCTCGAAGTCGAGGACGAGGGGCCCGGGATACCGGACATCCCGCTGGCCATGCAGGAAGGCTATTCCACGGCGCCCGAGGCCGCCCGGCGGCTGGGATTCGGCGCCGGCATGGGCCTGCCCAACATCCGTGGAAACAGCAACACGTTCTCGATTGATTCAACGGTCGGGCAGGGGACCCGGGTACGCATCGGCATCGTGTTCGCGCCGCCGGCGCCGGGCGAAGCGGGGGCGCCCTTGAGCATCCGCGTGCGGCCCGGTGCCTGCCGGCAATGCCTTCAATGTCTGTTCGGCTGCCCGACACGCGCCTTGCGCGTGCGGGACGGGCGTCCCTTGATTACGGCGCCCCTGTGCATCGAATGCGCCTCCTGCATGGCCGTCTGCCCTGCCAGGGCGTTCGAGCTCGAGGGCGGTGAGGCCATGCCGGCCGTGCCGCCCGGCGCCGTGCTGGTGGCGCCGGCCGCGCTCTTTGCCCAGTTTGGCGCGGGCGTCTCGCCGGCGGCCATCGAGTCGGCGCTCGGCCGGCTCGGGTTCGGGCGCATCCTCTGCCTCGAGCCGTGGGAGGAGGCCCTGCGGCAGGCGGTGCTCGCGAACGCTGCGGGCGCGGCGCGCCGGCCCCTCATCTCTCCGTCCTGCCCGGCGGTGGTCAACCTGATCGAAATGCGGTTCCCCTCCCTGATCCCCCACGTGGCACCGTTCGCGGCTCCGCTGGAAGCGGCCCGCGATACGCTGGCGGGCGAGCCGCTGGTGCTGGTCGTGTCCTGCCCGGGCCAGCGCTCCGCGCTGCTCTCGGGACCCCGGCCGGAGTCGCTGCGCCTCGCCGCGGCCGATGTCTTGATCCGCGCCCTGAAGCCGCTGCTCAAGCCGGATCCCGCGGCGTTGCGCCCTCGCGAGGCGGGGCCGCCCGCCCCGCCCGCGGACGTCGTTGCCGTCACGGGCCTGCGCGGCGTCCTCCAGACGCTCGAGGAACTGGAAGACGGCCAGCTCGAAGATATGCCGGCGCTCGAGTTGGCTTTGTGCGAACAAGGGTGCTTCGGATCGCCACTCTTCCGGGAGTCGGCGCCGATCGCGCGGCACCGCTGGGCCGGCGGGCCGCTGGGCGAAGCCGCGCCGGGCGCGCGCGCCGTGCGGCGCCGCGCCCCGTACCTGCCGCGCGCCGGCGTGCGGCTCGATCCCGACATGAGCCGGGCCATCGCCAAGCTGGGCGAGCTCGAAGCGCTGGCGCGGCGGCTGCCCGGCCGCGATTGCGGCGCCTGCGGCGCGCCCTCCTGCGCCGCGCTGGCCGAGGATATCGTGCTCGGTCGTGCCACCCTTGCGTTCTGCGTTCACCAGGCGCGGCCTTGAGGCCGCGGGCAGGCGCGCCCGGCGGCGATGCGTGCAGGGCGGGCGGCGCGCCGCCCGGTCCGGGTGTGGCCGTCCGCCCTTCATAAATCCAATTGCCAAAACCGCGGCGTGGGATATCATGCCCCGTGCGTCGCTTCGCGCCGAACGGCGGCGCGAGAGGCGGAGGGCCCGTCGCTCCCGGCCGCGGCGCAGTAAGGGCTTGCCGTGAAACTCAAGGACCTGGCAGCGCGATTGGACCTGGAACTGTTGACCCCCACCCTGGCGGAAGCCGCGGAATCCGAGGTGGCCAAGGGCTTTGCCTCCGATCTGCTCAGCGACGTGCTGGCCAATGCGCCGCCGGGCGGCGTGCTGGTGACCATCCAGGCTCACCTCAACGTGCTGGCGGTGGCTTTGCATGCCGAGCTGGCGGCCGTGATTTTTGCGTCCGGACGGCGTCCCGATGACGGGATGCTCCGCAAGGCGGTCGAGCAGGGCATCCCCTTGTACGGATCGTCGAGAACCACCTTCGACCTGGTCGGTGCGCTCTATGACCTGGGCCTGCGCGGGGGCCGCCCGTGAACCGCTGGGCCGCCGACCTGCATATCCACACCGCGCTCTCGCCCTGCGCCGACCCGGGTATGACCCCCCGGGCCATCGTCCGCGCCGCCCGGGCGCGGGGCCTGGCCCTGATCGCCATCTGCGATCACAACAGCGCCGCGAACACGGGCGCGGTGCAGGAGGCGGCCGGCGGCCGGCCCGGCGTGCTGGCCGGAATGGAATTGACAACCGCCGAAGAAGTCCATATGGTCGCCCTTTTTCCGGACCGTGCCCGGGCCATGGCGCTGAGCCAGTGGCTGCGCGGGCGGTTGCCGGAGCAGAAGCCCAATCGGACGGGAGGATTCGTGCAGGCCATCCTGGACGCCAACGACCGCCGGCTCGGTGTGGAAACCCGCATGCTGGCTGCGGCCGCGCCCTGCACCCTGGCGGAGTCCATCCGGCTGATCCGGGAGCAGGGCGGTTTGGTCATCGCCGCGCACGTGGACCGGCCGTCCTTCAGCGTGATCAGCCAGCTTGGCCGGTTTCCCCGCGACCTCGACGTGGACGCCGTGGAGGTCTCGGCCCGGACGGCCGCGGTGGCCCGCGACGTGGACTACAGCCGGTTGGGCCTGCCGGTGGTGGCGTCCTCCGACAGCCACCATCCCGATGACATCGGCTCGGTGGCCACCTGGTTTGAAATGGCCGGCCCGACCTTCGCCGAACTGGCCCTGGCCCTCAAGGGGCGGCAGGGCCGCAGGTGCTGCCATGTATGACCTGTCGCTGCATATCCTGGACTTGATCGAAAACGCGCTGCGGGCAGGCGCCTCCACGGTGGGGATCGAGGTGGCGCTGCGCGGCGCGCCGCCCGAACTCGAGATCGTGATCGAGGACAACGGGCCGGGCCTCGACGTGCCGGCCCAGGGCGCCGTGGATCCCTTTTATACGACCAAGCCCGGCAAACGGACCGGGCTCGGCTTGAGTCTTTTCAAGGCGGCCGCCGAGCGGGCGGGCGGCGGGCTGACCCTGGACACCTCGCCCCTGGGCGGGCTGCGCGTCCGGGCGCGGATGCTGTCCGGGCACATTGACCTCAGCCCGCTGGGCGACCTGGCGGCCACCCTGGCCTCCGTGGCGCTCACGCACCCCGATCTCGATTTGCGGGCGCGCCTGGGCAGCGCCGGATGCATCGAGGACGTGCGCCTGGGCGATACCCCCGGCGCCGACCTCCTGGAACGCGCCGAACGGTTCGCGGAGCGCGTGCGGATAGCCGCCCAGCCCCTGTGCCAGCCCGAACCCGCGGCGCCGCCGCGCCGGCGGGCGGCGGGCCTCGCGCGCTCCGGCGGGAAATCCGCGAGCCGGCCGATTGACGCGCAGACGGAACGACGATACGCCGGGAGACACGCATGACACGCACGACCAAACGCCCCACGCCGCGCGCTTCGCCGCGCGCCTCGGCGCGCGCGAACCCGCGCTGCGCCGAATGCCGGTCCGAGCCGTCCGAGGACGAGCTCATGAAGCGCCTGGACACGATGCTGCCCCGCTACGAGGCCATGGAGGGCGGGCTGATCCCGGCCCTGCAGATGGCCCAGGGCCTGTTTGGGTACCTGCCCGAGCGCGTGCTCAAGCGCATCGCCCTGGCCTTCCGCAAGCCCTACAGCGAAGTGGCCGGCGTGGTGGGATTCTACTCCTTCTTTTCCACGCAACCCCGCGGCCGGCATCTGGTGCGCGTCTGCATGGGCACCGCCTGCTACGTGCGCGGCGGCAAGCAGGTGCTCGATGCCCTGCGCAAGGAACTGGGCATCGAGGTCGGCGGCACGACGCCCGACCGGCTCTTCAGTCTCGAGATCGGACGCTGCTTCGGCGCCTGCGGCCTGGCGCCGACGGTCATGATTGACCAGGACGTTCACCAGCGCGTGAAACCGGGACGCGTCGCCGAGATGCTCGAACCCTACCGCCGCGGCACGGCGGACCAGCGGAAAGAGGCCTGACCATGACCCGCAAAATCAGCAGCGTCGAGGACTTGAAGGCCTTGCGCGACCGCGCCCGGGATGACATCGCCCTGCGCGCGGGCGGCCAGGACATGGATCTCATCGTGCACATGGGCACCTGCGGCATCGCCGCCGGCGCCCGCGACGTGCTCCTGGCGTGCGCCGAGGAGCTGCGCCGCGCCGGCGTCCGCCACGTGGCCCTGC
>CAZUYI010000196.1:0-4753 GCA_964624095.1 uncultured Verrucomicrobiota bacterium
CTCGCGCTGCCCGGCGCGCGGGCCGACCAGAAAGCCCGGGCCGTTCTGGGTGTCGCCGAAACGCGCCGGCTGGAGCATGACTGCGCGGGCGCGCGGGAGGACCTGGCGCGCGCGCTGCCGCTCTCGGAACAGCCGGACTGGGCGCCCGCCGTGCACCTAGCCATGGCCCGCTCCTTTATGCAGGAGGGGCGTGATGACGACGCCCGGCGCCTGCTCGAACCGCTGGCGGGCCTGTCGGTTCCCAATCGCGCGGATCCGCTGGCCAAGCTGGCCTTTAACGCCCGGCTGCACCTCGCGGCCCTGACCGTGGCGCCCCGGGTCCGGCCGGACCGGCCGCGCCTGTTTTTCAACGCCGACACCTGGCCGGCCGTCAAGGCGCGGCTGGAAGCCGACGCGAAACCCTTTGAGAAGCTCCGCCGGGATGTCCACTCCCTTCCGGACGAGTTCCAGGCCAGGGACTGGGGGCGCGAATACGTGTTCAAGGACGGCGACACGTGGAAATCCCATACCCACCTGATGCCGGCGGCGTTGGTCTACCGCGCCACCGGCGATCCGGCCGTGCTGGACTCCATCCGCAAGATGCTCCGCGCCACGATGGACCATTACCTGCAGCTCGACGCCTACAATGCGCACATGGAGTCGCGGGTGTGCTTCCTGGCCGCCCTGGACTGGGTGTGGAACGACCTGCCGGCCGCCGAGCGGGACGGGCTGGCCCGCGACATGCTCCGCTATGCCTACGGGTGGCATCGCCAGTTCATGCTCGGCGGCAAGGCGAATCACGATCCGTTTTACTATCTGTCAAACATTTTCTGGTACGCCGGCCTGGCCCTGCTCGAGCCCGGGGTGCACCCGGTGGACCGGATGCGGGCGCTGACCCTGCTCGGGCGCGGCTACGACAACAACGTCGAGGCCAGCTTCCGCGGGCGCCTCGACGTCATGCGGGACCGCGGACGGGTGACGGGCGTCGGGTACGCCTTCCTCGACTTGCCTACGCCGTCCTGGACGTTCCTCCAATGCTGGCGCTCGGCGATCGGGCCGGTTCCGGCCGAGTGGGCGTTCGCCAGCGGCATTGCGCCCAGTTGCGTGCTGCGGAACATGCTCGGGTATGAGCCCCGCAATTTCCGCCACTTCGGCCACGGCAAGTCGTGGCGCGCGAAAGGCGGCTGGCTGTCGGGGCGTCTGCTCTACCATAACCTGGGCCAATTCATTTCGTTCTTCGCCGAAACCGAGCCGGTGGAGACGGCCATCGCCGCCTGGATTCGCGAGCGGATGGAAGCCGCCGGCTGCGTCGGGCCGGGCCATTACGTCATCGACCCGTACATCACCGAACTGGACCGCGCGCCGCCTGCCGCGCTGCCGGCAGGGCTTCCCCTGGCGCGGTACTATCCCGTCAACGGGCTGGTCCTGATGTCCTCCGGGTTCGATGTGGACGAGTCCACCTACGCGCAATTCGTCTGCGGCGGCGGCCGGCCGCTGGGCGGGCACTTCGACGCCGGCCATTTCACGATTTTCAAGAAGGGCTACCTGGCCCTCGACAGCGGCTCCCGGGCGCTCGGCCAGGACACGGAACCGAAGACGGCGGCCAGCGGCGTCAATTATGACACCCAGACCGTCGCCCATAACACGCTGCTGATCCGCATGCCGGGCGAAACAATGCCGCGCGTGTGGAACCTGCCGGTCGAGGCCAATACCGGCGGCCAGTGCCGCCCGCCCACCGCCGCCACCGTGCTGGCGTTCGAGACGAGCCCCCTGTTCGCCTATGTCGCGACGGATGTGACCGACACCTACCACTCCAACAAGTGCGCCCGGCTGACCCGCCAGTTCCTTTACCTGCCGCCCGACCACTTCGTCGTGTTCGACCGCGTGGTCTCGACGCAACCGGACTACCCAAAGACCTGGCTGCTGCACACGGCCAACGAGCCGGTTATCCGCGGCCGGGAGTTCCAGGCCGACCAGGAGCAGGGCCGGCTCTTCTGCCGGACCCTGCTCCCCGCCGACGCCGTGCTCGAGCCGGTCGGCGGGCCCGGCAAGGAGTTCTGGGCCGACGGCAGGAACTGGCCGATCCCAGCCGGGTCGAGCTACCTGCGGGGCATGGGCATGACGAGCGCGGACGACGTGCCCGAAAACGTGGGCCGCTGGCGGGTCGAGGTCAAGCCGGGTGCCGCCCGCGCGGACGACTGCTTCCTGCACCTGATCCAGGTGGGCGCCAGGGAAACCCTGGCCGCCATGACCCCGTCCGCGCGGATCGAGGACGGGCAGACCGCCGGCATCGAGTTCCAGGCAGGGACGCGAACTGTCCGCGCGCTCTTCCGGAAAGCCGGCCCGGTGGGCGGGCATATCCTCGTTGCGGAGGACGGCGCCGTGCAGGCGGATCGGCCCCTGACCGAAGCCATTCAACGGCAGGAAGGCCTGGCGCTCGACCCGACGCGCTAGCCGGATTATCTCATGAACCCTGTGTGCTGATTCACCCCCCGCCGGAGGCCCCTTCGATGCCGGCCTCGAAGTGTTGCCGAACCGCGTGTCTGGTTGCGGGAGGACTGTTCATGATCGGGTCCTTTCTCTGCCCGAGCGGCGCCCGGGCGGGCGCGGCGCCGGAGCCGGCACGCTGGTCGGCCAGCCGGGAGCGCCCCCCGGCCATCGAGGTCGTCGCGCCGGCTTCGGCGCCGATGCAGTTTGCCGCCTCGGAGCTGGCCCGCTACCTGGGCCGGATTTTGGACGCGCCCGTGGCCGTGGGGGCACCGGCGGCCGGGAACCAGCCGCGGATCGTGATCGAAAAGGTGGCCGACCCCGCCCCGCTGGGCG
Organism: uncultured Verrucomicrobiota bacterium; assembly: GCA_964624095.1. Lineage (GTDB taxonomy): Bacteria > Verrucomicrobiota > Kiritimatiellia > JAAZAB01 > JAAZAB01 > CAZEVX01. The sequence goes on from CAZUYI010000196.1 coordinate 2,803, forward strand.
ACGAACGCTACACGATCCTCGCAGAGGGCGCGACGCTGCACATCCGCGGCGGCGGCGACCTCGGCGTGGTGTTCGGCGTCTACGAATTCCTGCGCCGGTACGGCGGCTGCCGCTTCAGCGGGCTCGGGCCCGACGGCGAGCTCGTGCCGCGCACGGAGCGCGTCACGGCAACGGGCCTGCCGCTGTCCCGGAAACCTCTGCTCTGGCCGGAACGCCGGCTCGGACGTGCTCGAGTCCGAGGAGGCCTGCGGGCTGCTCTGCGAGCGGCACATTGACTGGATGGCCAAGAACGGCTTCAACTACGTCCTGTACAGCGAGCCGATTTTAGGCGAGGGCTTTTACGAGACCTATCTCCGCCCCGCCATCCTCAAGCGCGGCCTGAACGCGCACTGCGGGCACCACAACATGTACTGGTGGTTCCCCCGCTCCCTCTTCGCCGACCACCCGTACTGGTTCCCGATGGACACCGACGGCAAGCGGTTTGCCGTTCCCTCCTATTTCGGGCTTTGCACCAGCAACCCGGACGCCGTGCAGAAGCTGATCGACACCGTGACGGCGTATCTCCGCAGCCACCCGGAAGTCTCGATCGTCGGGCTCATCCCGGAAGACGGCCTGGGACAGGCGGCGAGTATCTGCCACTGCCCCGGCTGCACCGCGATGGACGTGGCCAACGGGTTCAGCCCGGACGAGCAATACAAGCCGTGGCAGATATTCCGCGCGCGGCCGGGAACGGACCCGATGCGCGGCAACCCGCTGGTGACCCGCCGGTACAACCTGCTGATCAACCAGGTGGCGCGCGCGGTGCGCGAGGAATTTCCGGACGTGTTCATCAACTCCCAGGGCAGCGTGCACATGGCGGTGCCGGACCGGACCCTGCCTTTGGAGTCCAACGTGGTTCCCTTATTCGCCGTGGAGCAGGACGGCGCCCGGCCCATCGAGGAACACAGCCTGGCGGACCAAAACCGCCTCCTGTACGCCGCGCTGAAGCTGTGGCGCGAGCGGCACCCGGGCAGGATCATCACCTACTCCTACTACATGGGCAAGAACAACCAACGCTCGCTGCCCTACTCGATGGACCGCGTGATCCTGCGCGACTGGACGCATCTGAAGGCGCTGGGCATCCACGGCTGCACCTGCCAGAGCCGGCCGACGTGCCACGAGGTCTACGCCTTGAACATGACGGCGTTCGCCCGCGTTGCCTGGCAGGACGAGGTGGACCCCGACGCCCTGCTCGACGAGTACCTCGAGGGGATGTATGGCGCGGCCGCGGGCGCCATCCGGCCGATCTTCGACGCCTTCCACGAGGCTTGGCGCGCCGCCGAATCCAACGCCAACGCCGCCGGCGTGTCCACCAGCGTTATCACGCCCTATTACAAGAGCAGCATCGTCCGGCAGATGGACGCCCTGGGCAACGACCAACTGGACGCGTGCCTCGAACGCGCCCGGACCCAGGCGGCCACCGACCGGGAACGCCGGCAGGTGGAGAACCTGTACAAGGCCTCCCGCTACTGGAAGGCCTTTGCCCAGTACCTGCGGGCGGCCGAGGCGGCCGACGCCGCGCTGGGACAGCATTACACGTATGGGCCCGAGGCCAGCGCGCTCAAGACGGAGTCCGAACTCAGGCGGGCCGAGATGGAACAGGCCAGCCGGCAGGTGCCTCCGGGCTGGATCATGCAATTTCAGGGCCGGGATACCCCCCCTAAAGTTGAAGGGCAGCCCCGTTCGGTCACGGCCAGTCCAGGCGCGGGCAGCGCCAAGTTGCAGGTGGTCATGCCCCGCCAGCCGGGCGCCGCGCCGATCCATTGGCAATGGCAGAAACGCGAGGACGACCGATTCGCCGATATCCCGTGGGCGAATTTCGAGCGGTACGGGGTCAGCCCGGTGACCGCCGACGCCCAGGGCGAGTACCGCTGCGTGATCAGCAACGCGCTGGGCGTCGTGACCAGCGCCA
>CAZUYI010000196.1:4763-5607 GCA_964624095.1 uncultured Verrucomicrobiota bacterium
CGCGGACACCCGCTGAACGAATCACACGACCCGATACAACCCGTACCGCAAGGAGACCACCCATGCGCGCGAAGGGAATCATGCTGATTGCTGCCATTGCGGGATCTGTCGCCTGGGGCGCGCTGACGCCCGGTAGCGTTCAACAGGACATCGAGGCCGCGAATACCGTGGCCCTCTACGAGCGGGCGTGGGGCCTGGTCTGCCCCGAAACCTCCGTGCCCGCCGCGGAGCTCAAGGCCTTTTCCGGCGCGGGCCATCCGGACCTGGTCTTGATTCCGGACGGCGCGCGCGTCGAGGATGGCGCCCTCGTATTCACGCTGGGCGACAAGACGGCGGCACTCGGCGCGTGGAATTGCGAAAACCGACTGCCCCGCGACCGCCGGCCCGACCTCGGCCAGACATTCGATCTCGAAGTGGAATTCGAGCAGTCCGGCCCGGGCCCAACCGTCTGGACCCTGGTCCCCTGGTACGACGGGACCCGGACCAAGTGGGGCACCGCCCTCGAAGACAAGACGGCCTTCAGCCGCTTCCGCGGCACGATCGAAGGCGCCGGATCGCACGTGATCCGGATGGAGAACGTGCGCGTCCCGCAACGCAACCCGCCCCCGTTCGACGGCGTGGAATTCGAAATCAAGGGCCCAGCGGGCACGAGCATCCGGCTCCGCCGGATCACCGCCTCCCACAAGACCCGGGTGGGCGGGTTCCGCCGGGAATTTTCCCTGCCTGAGGGCCCCATCTGGCGCGCGGTCGGCAACGTGAACCGCAAGACGCTGCTGTATGTCAACGGCCGGGAAGTCCCCGGCGGCCCGCTGAACACCCGCCCGCATGCGCATTACGCGTCGGT